>CAZUOS010000100.1:2926-5600 GCA_964621415.1 uncultured Azospirillum sp. | reverse complement strand
GCTATTGGCACCCCATGGCCGAGGAAACCGCACAAGCCGTGAAAGCCTATCAGCCCGATCACGTGCTACTGCTGCCGCTCTATCCGCAATTTTCGACCACCACCACCGGCTCCTCGCTGAAGGACTGGCATCGCGCCGCCCGCGCCGTGGGGCTTAATGTTCCCACTCAAAGCATTTGCTGCTATCCCACCCACCCGGAGTTTATCACCGCGCACACCCAGCTCATTCGCACCTATTACGAAGAAGCGGCGCGCTTTGGCACCCCGCGCGTGCTGTTTTCGGCGCATGGCTTGCCAGAGAAAATCGTCCGCCGGGGCGACCCCTACCAATGGCAGGTGGAGCAAACCACCGAGGCCGTGGTGCAAGCCCTCAACATTCCGGGGCTGGATTATGTGAATTGCTACCAGTCGCGCGTCGGCCCGCTGAAGGGGATTGGGCCGGCGACGCCCGATGAAATCCTGCGTGCGGGACTCGAGAAAAAACCTATCGTGCTGGTGCCCATCGCCTTTGTCTCCGAACATTCGGAAACCTTGGTGGAACTCGATATCGAATATGCCACCCTGGCGCACGATCATGGCGGCGATCATTATTACCGCGTGCCGACACTTTCCCTCGCCGCCCATTTTATCGCGGCGCTGAGCGATCTCTGCCTGAAACAGCGTGTTGGAACCCCCTCGCCCACCAGCCTCACCGGCAGCCGCTGCTGCGGCCCCGAATGGAAGCAATGCCCCTGCGCGGGTTAAGTGCTGACCTCTTGTTCCAGACCAAGCTCTTTCCTCATGGCATGGAGGCTGATGCGGGGATTATTTTCCGCGAGCACACGACTGGCTTCCGCTGCATCTTCAATATCTTCCAGATAGCGCACGACGAGCTCGCTCACCACCCGTTGACGCATCTCGGGACTGTCCATACACACACGATCCAGCAGCGAAGCCAGTCGGTCAGAAAGTTCAATGGGTATTGTCTGCATGCGAGAAGAATAACTCAATCACGCTTATTTTTCAAGCGGCTTTGTCTCTGGTTCGCCGCCCACTGCCACAAACAGGAAGCGCGCGGGATCGAGCAGCTCTTTCGCCAGCGCATCGAGGCTTTGGCATTTCACCGCATTGAAATAGCCGTCACGCTTCTGGATATAATCCTCGCCCAGATGGTGGATCTGCATCGAGAGTAAGAGGCTCGCCACGGCACCATTCCCATCCATCCGCCGCGCGAACGAACCAAGCACGTCGCTTTTCGCATCGGCACATTCCTGCTCGGTCACACCTTTGTCGCGCAGATGATTAAATGTCTCACGGGTGGCGGCGAGCGCCTCCTCCACGCGGGCATTACGGGTCGCGAGCGCGCCAGAAAGCAGCGCCACCCCCCGCCGGATCGAGAGATCCGTCCCGATGCTATAGACCAGCCCTTTTTGCTGGCGCACCTCCTCGGAAAGACGCGAGGTAAGAGTACCCCCACCGAGGATATGATTCAGCAAATACGCCGCATAAAAACGCGGATCGTCGCGGGCAATGCCAGGAGCGGCAAACAAAATCGCCGTTTGCGGGGCAGGTGTTTTGCCATGCACCGTTTCGCCGGCCCCATGTAAGGTGGCGGCAGGCACCGAAACCGGCCCGGCATCCCCGTCTGCCAGGGCATCCACCACCGGCGAGAGCATGGAATGCAGCAAATCTTCGTCCACATCCCCCGCCGCCGCAATCAGCACATTCCCACGCGTCACCGAACTGGCGAGATAGCGCCGCACATCCGCTTCCTCAAGCGACGCGAGCGACGTCTCCGTGCCATAAGGCGGGTTGGCATACGGATGTCCGGCGAAGGCTTTTTCGGCCAGCAACCGCTCGGCCTGATAGTTCGGCCGCTCTTTCAAATGGGCGAGGATGGAAGCAAGCTCCGCCTTCATCCGCGCTTGATCGGCAGGATCAAGCCGGGGTGATTTCAGCGCCTCGGCCAACAGCGCCCCCGCCCGCGGCGCATGTTCCTTCAGGCAGTAAATATGGATCTGCAGCCGGTCTTGCTCGGCCTCGGCGTCCATCGTGATCGCCCGCTCCTCAAGCGCGCGGCGAAACGCAACACTATCGAGCGATTTGGTGCCTTCCGTCAGCATCGAGGCGGCAAATGCCGCCCGCCCGCCTTTGCCTTCGGGGTCCGACGCGCTGCCCGCCCCCTCGAAGCTGATCACCACATCCACCACCGGCACGGAGTGATTCTCCGCATACCACGCCGACACCCCATGCCCAAGTGAGGCTTTCTCCACCTCGATCTCCGCGAGCGCAGGGCTGGCGCAAAGGGCAAGTAGTGCGAGAAGTCCTGCACGCAGCCTGTTCAGGAGATGCCGACCCTTGCCACAATCACCATAGCTCCCCCCTTGAGGGGGAGCCAAATCTGCCATGTTTCTCCATCGAGATAGAGTGCTGCATTGGGGGGCAGATTTGGTGGGGGGTACGTGGACGCATACTCGACGGTGGGAGGTTGCTCTAGCGCACCCCCCACCAAATCGCGCAACCCGTGCACGCGCAAAAAATCCAGCGTTAAGCATCGCGCGATTTGGCTCCCCCTCAAGGGGGGAGCTGTGGTGCAAGCGGCGTTGCATCACCCTATCCTTCTGCTCGCCCATCCGCCCCCTCATAACCCCGCCTTTTCTGCCGGTTTTTCCTCAGGCAGCAAATACCCGGTAACG
>CAZUOS010000100.1:0-2826 GCA_964621415.1 uncultured Azospirillum sp. | reverse complement strand
TCATAACCCCGCCTTTTCTGCCGGTTTTTCCTCAGGCAGCAAATACCCGGTAACGGCCCGCCCCGGCAACAACACTGTACGGGCGGCGGCTTGCGCCTGCTCGGGCGTCACCGCTTCAATCGCCGCTTCCCATTGATAGAAATAATGTTCATCCAGCCCCTTGGCATAGAGCGTCGCAATCAACCGCGCGAGGGGTTGCAGCCCGTCCTGCGCGAAGATGGTCTCCGCCTTCAGGCGCGTTTTCGCCCGCGTCACCGCCGCAGGCTCGAGGGGCGCAGCAAGAATCGCCGCAAGCTTCGCATCGAGTGCGTGCTCGAGTGTCGAGAGCGACACTCCCGGTGCGGGTGTCGCCTCAATCCGCAGCACCGCCGGGCCCAGCATCAGCGGGTCATACTCGGCCGAGATATTCGTCGCCAGTTTTTGCTCGCGCACCAGCGCATCATAGAGCAAGCTCACATCGCCGCCGCCCAGCATCTGCGTAAACACCGCGAGCGGGAACGTCGCCGCCTTGTCGCCCGCCCCGACACTCGGCGCCGTATATTGCCGAATCACGCGCGGCTCATTCACCCGTGCATCGCGCATTTCGGCATGCTTGCTGCTGCGCATCGGCGGTTCGCTCGCCCAGTGGCGCTCGGGCGCCGGGCTTGCGGGCAGCACGCCGTAATAACGCTCGGCATAGCGGCGCACTTCCTTCGCCGTGATATCCCCCGCCACCACCAGAATCAGGTTGCTGGCGCGATAATGCTCGGCAAAAAAGCCGCTCGCATCCTCGGGCGTGAAGCTCGCCATATCCGTCGGCCAGCCGATCAGCGGCGCATGGTACGGATGGTTGAGGAAGGTCAGCGCGTCGATCTCCTCGCCAAATTGCGCGGTGGGGCTGTTATCCACCCGCATATTGCGCTCCTCGGTAATCACTTTCAGCTCGCGCGCCGCCCGGTCCGCATCGAAGCTGAGATGCAGCAGCCGATCCGCCTCCATCGCCATCAGCGCCGGGAGTTCCTTCGCCGGAAGGGTCGCGTAATAGAGGGTAAAGTCGCGCGTGGTCATGGCGTTTTGCGTCCCGCCGACGCGCGCAATCGTGTGCTCGTACACACCTTCGGGGAAGTTCGGCGTGCCGGTGAACATGAGATGCTCAAGATAATGCGCGAGGCCGGATTTCCCGCCCGGATCATCCGCCCCGCCCGCCTTCACCACCAGCAGATGCGTCACCACCGGAATGCGGTCGTTCGGCATCACCACGACCTGCAGGCCATTGCGCAACGTAAAATGCTCGACCGGCACCGCCTCGCGCACATCGCGCGGTGGGGTGATTCGCACCGCGAACCAGTAAACCGCGCTTGCACCGAGCAGCAGCACCAACAGCAGGGGAAAGAAATAACGCTTAAGCATAGACCCTGAACCTCTTCTCCTATGCTACCGCATATCCGCGTTAGAACACACGATCCAGCACCGAGGCGGGCTTCGGTGTCACCACCGGCACGTCGCCCTCATCCGCCGATTTTCCTGCCGCTTTGTTTGCCTTCAGCCGTGCGGCTTCTTTCTCGGCATTCACCACCGGCTCCGCACCATCCGTCGGGGCAACCTTATCCAGCAAGTTGGCATCGCTGGCTTTTTTGTCTGTGCGGTTTAAGCGGTCGCGCACGGTGGCGTCGGCCTTGTCGGCTCCGGCGCGCTTCAGCAACGCCTCATCCCCTTTGCTCAGCGCATCCTGACGCGTCACGGGCGTCACCGCCGTCTCGACCGTGGGAGATTCGAGTGCGGCGGGGTCTTTGTTCCCATCCGGCTTGCCGGTGAGGAGCGTTTTCGCCTTCACTTGCGCATCTTCTCCAAGCGGGGCCGCACCCGGACGCGGCGGCCGCAGCGAGAAATCCGGCGGCACGGTGAGCGGCGGGCGCGAGACAACGGTAAATTCGTCCGGCGCTTCGCGATTAAGGCCAAGGGTTTCCTGCACCACGCCGTCCGAGCAAGCGCTAAGCAGAAGGGAAAAAGAAATCAAAAGGAAGCGTTTCATGTGCGCCACCCTACACGCCTCGCGCGTGCTTGGGAAGAGAAACTAGAAAGTAAGAATCGAGAAATTAAGAAACCAGAAACCAAGAAGGGGGCAGATTCTAGAGCGTCATTCTTGCTTTTTAGACTCTAGTTTCTCGCTTCTCTCCCCAAACGCGCCGAGCATCAGCAGCCCCACGCCGAGGCAGATCGCCATATCCGCGACATTAAACGCCGGCCAGCCGAGCTCTCCCACATGGGCATAAAAGAAATCGGCGACGGCACCAAACCGCACGCGGTCGAGCGCATTGCTCAGCGCCCCACCGATCACCAGCGCATAGCCCAGCCGATCACGCCTCGTGGGCGCACGAAGCGCCAGCCGCGCCAACACGCCAGAGACCAGCACCGCCAGCCCAATCAACGCATAGGGTGCCCACGTAGCGCCCGAGCTGAACATGCTGAAGCTCACGCCACGGTTCCACGCCATCACCAGCGAGAAATATTCGCACAGCCGATAGGGCGAGCGCGCCGCAACCTGAAACCCGTGTATCAGCCAGTCTTTACTCCACTGATCCAGCACAAGCACCAGCGGTGCCACCATCAGCAATTCGCGGGCCGCGCGCATCACTTATTCATCCGTGCGAAAAACTCGTCATTGCTCTTGGTGTCGCGGAGTTTGTCCTGGAGGAACTCCATCGCGTCCATCGCCCCCATTGGGTTCAGGATTTTGCGTAGCATCCAGACTTTCTCCATGTCGCCTTTTTCGTAGAGCAAGTCTTCTTTCCTCGTGCCGGACTTGGTGATATCTACCGCCGGGAAGACGCGCTTATCGGCGAGCTT
>CAZUOS010000099.1:0-5690 GCA_964621415.1 uncultured Azospirillum sp. | reverse complement strand
TTCGCCGCTGACGCACAGCACCGGGTTTTTTGGGTGCGCGATCTGCACCCCAATCGCCGCAGGCAGGCCATAGCCCATGGTGCCGAGGCCGCCGGAGCTCATCCAGCGGTTCGGCTTATCGTAGAGGATATGCTGCGCGGCCCACATCTGGTGCTGGCCCACATCCGTCGTCACGAAGAAATCCTGCTTGACGAGGAAGTGATTGGCGCGGCGCAGCGCGTGCTGAGGTTTGATATGCTTCGCCGAGGTTTTATAGGCGAACGAATCGCGCGCGCGCCAGGTTTCGATCTGCTTCCACCATTTGGCGAGGGCGTCTTTTTGCGCCGCATTTTTCTCGGATTTCTGCTTCTTCCACAGCGCCAGCATCAGGCGCAGCACTTCGCCCGCGTCGCCGACAATCGGCACATCCACCTTGACGATTTTATTGATGGAGCTGGCATCCACATCGACATGGATTTTTTTCGATTTGGTGGAGAACGCATCAAGCCGCCCGGTCACCCGGTCGTCGAACCGCGCGCCGAGATTGATCATCACGTCGCACTCGCTCATCGCCATGTTGGCCTCGAGCGAGCCATGCATGCCGGGCATGCCGAGGAATTGCTTATCCGTGCCCGGGAAAGCGCCGAGGCCCATCAGCGTGGTGGTGACGGGAATGTCGGTTTGGTGGGCGAGTTTGGTGAGCATGGCGCAGGCTTCTGCCCCCGCATTCACCACCCCGCCGCCGACATAGAATAATGGCCGCTTGGCGCGCGCCATCAGCTCCACCGCGCGTTCGACCAGGCGTGCCTCGGGCTTTTTTACGGGCTGATAGCTTTGGCGGCGCATGCCTTCGTCGCCGCGATAGCTGCCGAGCGCGTTTAGCACGTCCTTCGGGATATCGACCAGCACGGGGCCGGGGCGGCCACTTTGCGCCACGTGAAACGCCTCGTGCATGATGCGGCCGAGATCGTTCACGTTTTTCACCAGGTAATTATGTTTGGTGACGCTGCGGGTGATGCCCACCACGTCGGCTTCCTGGAAGGCGTCGGAACCGATGAGATGCGTTGGCACCTGGCCGCTGACGCAGACGAGGGGGATCGAGTCCATCAACGCATCCGCAAGCGCGGTGACGGTGTTGGTCGCCCCAGGGCCGGAGGTGACGAGCAGCACGCCGCATTTTCCGGTGCTGCGCGCATAGCCCTCCGCCGCGTGGCCCGCGCCCTGCTCGTGCCGTACCAGAATATGGCGCAGCTTGTTTTGTTTGAACAGCGCATCATAGACCGGCAGCACCGCCCCGCCGGGATAGCCGAACACTACCTCGGCCCCGCAATCGAGCATGGATTGGATGACGATCTCGGCCCCTGTGAGGGCGCGCGGTTCGGCGGCCTCGGCCACTTGTTCGCGCGGGGTACGGCGGCGTTCTTCCTGCTGAAAATCCTCGGCGCTCAGGCGGATTTTGCGCGCCTTTGCCTCGGCCAGCAAGGTGGCCTGATGTTTGGGTGGCACCCGCTCCCACTGCGAGACGGCGCCGGGCGTGACGCCGCAGAGTTCTGCCACCGCGCCGGTGCCGCCAAACTTACTAAGAATCCGTGCCTTGACGTCCATCGCCCTGCTCCTTTGTTGCAAGGCAATATTTAGCTAATCTAAAATAAAAAGCAATTGCAATTTTTTAGTTTAGGGCTTGGCTGTGGCCGTAGAGGGGGCTACGGCTCTGTCAGGGGATCGATGGCTTATGCGCTGCCTGTTTCGGGAGATCCCGGGATAGGCCAGGGATGACGGCCTTGCTGACATCCTCACGCCACCATCACCCCGCGCAGGCTGACCTCGTAGGCTTCCTGAATCTCGGCATGGACTAGCTGGCCAATGCGGTCTGCCGCGTGGTCGAGGACGACGGACTGCATATAGGGCGACTTGCCGATGGCTTGCCCCGGTTTGCGCCCTGGCTTCTCGAGCAGCACGGGGAGGGTTTTGCCTACCGTTTGCTGGTTGAACTGGCGCTGGCAGCGGTTTGCCGTTTCGAGCAATTGGGCGAGGCGGGCTTCCTTCACCGCTTCGGGGATGGCGTCGTCGCGCTCGGCTGCGGGGGTGCCGGGGCGAGCGGAATATTTGAACATATAGGCCGAGGCAAAGCCGACCGTTTCGAACAGGCGCAAGGTCGCCTCGAAATCCTGCTCGGTCTCGCCGGGGAAGCCGACAATGAAATCCGAGCTGAAGGCCATATCCGGCCGCGCGGTGCGGAGTTTCTCGATGAGGACGAGATATTCCGCTGCGGTGTGTTTACGGTTCATGGCTTTGAGGATGCGGTCTGACCCCGACTGCACGGGCAGGTGCAAAAAGGGCATGAGGTTTTCGACCTCGCCATGCGCGGCGATGAGCGCCTCGTCCATATCGCGCGGGTGGCTGGTGGTATAGCGCAGTCGGGCGAGGCCGGGGAGTGCGGCGAGGCGCCGGATTAAGCCACCGAGGGTGATTTCGGTGCCTGCCGCGTCGCGCCCGTGATAGGCGTTGACGTTCTGGCCGAGGAGCGTGATCTCCATCGCGCCTTGCGCCAGATGTTGCGCCACCTCGCGCTCCACCGCCTCGACCGGCCGCGAGAACTCGGCCCCACGCGTATAGGGCACGACACAAAAGGTGCAGAACTTATCGCAGCCTTCCTGCACCGAAACGAACGCTTGCGCCCCGTGGGTGCTGACGGTTTCCGGCAATAAGTCGAACTTTGCTTCCTCGGTAAATTCGAGCGCGACGACGCTTTCGCGTGTGCGCTCGGCCTCCTCGATCAACCCCGGCAGGGTGTGATAGCTTTGTGGTCCCACGACCAGATCGACATAGGGCGCGCGGGCGATGATTTCCTCGCCCTCGGCCTGGGCTACACAGCCGGCGACGGCGATCATCAGCGGCCTGTCGCCGTTGCGTTCGCGGGTGATTTTCTCGAGGCGCAGGCGGCCGAGGTCGGAGTACATTTTCTCTGCCGCTTTCTCGCGGATATGGCAGGTGTTGAGCACGACGAGATCGGCGTCCTCGACCGCGTCGCTCGCGGCGTAGCCGTGCGGGGCCAGCACGTCGCCCATGCGCGTGCTGTCATACACGTTCATCTGGCAGCCATAGGTTTTGATGTGCAGTTTTTTTAGGGTCATCGGATTCTGTCGAAAAATGACGCTTTGCCTAGCGGATTTCCGCCAATACCGCAAGGTGCTTAAGGCAGGGCGGCCTCCGATGTAAGCCCGATGACGCTGAGTTGTCGGCCATAATCGCCCTCGGCGGCGAGGGTGGTGCGGCGATAGCTGAAATAGCGGGTGGGCTGGGCGCGCGTGTCCTCGTGCAGGGCGGCGATGGTGCCTATTCCTGTAGCGGCCAGCCGTTGGCAAACATAGGCCGGTAGATCGAACTGGTGGTGGTTTGGGCGTGCGGAGGCGATGAAAAACCGCGCCTGATCCTCGGGCGGGAACTGGGCGATGAACTCTGGCCCTACCTCGTAGCTGGCCTGGGCGATGGTGGGCCCCACCACGGCGGCGATGCGCGCGCGGGTAGCCCCGAGCGTTTCCATCGCCGCGACGGTGCGCTCCAGCACGCCGCCATGCGCGCCTTTCCACCCCGCATGCGCGGCGCCGACGACACCGGCCGCGACATCCGCAAACAGAACGGGGGCGCAATCCGCCGTCAGGATGCCGAGCAGCAGGCCGGGGGTGGCGCTCACCAGCGCATCGGCCTTCGGTGGCGTGCTGGGCCAGGGAGCCGTGGCCACCTGCACTTCCGGCGAATGGATTTGATAGAGGGTGAGGAGTTGCGCCGGATCGCCTCCGAGGGCACGCGCCACGCGGGCCCGATTTTGCTGCACGGCAGATGGGGCATCGGCGCTGCCGGGGCCGCAATTCAGCGAGGCATAACGCCCCGTGCTTACGCCGCCTTCGCGGCCGAAAAACCCATGGCGCACGCCAGCGAGCGATGCATGGGTGCGAAAGGGGGGCACGGTATCAGGCATGGGGGGTCCCCGCCAGCTGGTGCATCCGCCGATAGGTGTCGCTGATTTCGAGCAGCTCGGCATGGGTGCCTTGCGCTTTGATCTGCCCCGCTTCGAGCACGAGGATGATGTCGGCGTCCTGGATCGTCGTCAGCCGGTGGGCGATGACGCGGGTGGTGCGGCCCACCATCAGCTCGGCGAGGGCTTCCTGCACCGCCCGCTCGGAGGCGGTGTCGAGCGCGCTGGTGGCTTCATCGAGCAGCAGGATGGGGGCGTTTTTGAGGATGGCGCGGGCGATGGAAAGGCGCTGGCGCTGCCCACCGGAGAGTTTCACGCCCGCCGGGCCGATCGGTGTGTCGTAGCCGTGCGCGAGTTCGGTGATGAACGCATGCGCGTGGGCTTTTTTTGCGGCCTCAATAATGGCTTCATCGCTGGCGCCTTCGCAGCCATAGGCGATGTTCGCCCGCACCGTATCGTTGAAGAGCACGATCTCCTGGCTGACGAGTGCAAGGTTTTGTCGCAGCGAACGCATGGTCACCTCGCGCAGCTCCTGATTGTCGATGGTGATGCGTCCGCCCTCGATTTCATAAAAGCGCAGCAGCAGGTTCATGATGGTGGTTTTACCCGCGCCCGAGGCGCCGACGAGTGCCACCGTTTTGCCCGCCGGCACGGTGAAGCTGAGGTCGGCGACGCCGCCTTTGCCCTCGGCATAGTGGAAGCTGACCGCATCGAACCGGATAGTGCCTTCGCGCACGCGCAAGGGCTTCGCATCGGCGCGGTCGGTAATCGTGGGTGGGGTATCCATCACCGCGAAGAAGCGCGAGGCAGCGGCCATGCCTTCCTGCAATTGGGTGTTAAGCCCGGCGATGATTTTAATCGGCCGGTAGACCATCATCATGGCGGTGAGGAAGGAGAAGAATTGCCCCGGCGTCAGGTCGCCCGCCATTACTTTGCTGCCGCCGACCCAGATGATGGCGGCAATGGCCACGCCGCTCAGCAGCATCATCACCGGGCTTGAGGCGGATTGCACCCGAGCCGCGCGGTAATAGAGCTTGAAGAGGTTGCGGATAGTGCCGCGCGCGCGGGCGGATTCGCTGTCCTCGGCGGCGTAGGCTTTTACCATGCGCACGCCCTGGAAAATGTCATCCAGCTGGGCGGTGAAGTCGGCGAGTTGGGCTTGGGTTTTATCCGCCACTTTGCGCATGCGCCGCCCGAGGCGCGCGACCGGCAGCACCGCGAACACCATGATGGCGACGGCGATGACGGACATGGTGGCGCTTTGCCAGATCATGAGAATGACGAGGAACGAGGCGGTCGCGGTTTCCTTGATCAGCCCCGCGATCACCTGGCTCACGGATTGGCGCATGGCCATGATGTCGTTGGTGAGGCGTGAGATGAGGCGGCCGGAGGACTGGTCGTGAAACAGGCGGATATCGGCATGCATGAGATGGTCGAAGAGGTCGCCCTGCATGTCGCTCACCACCCGTTGGCCGACATATTTCAGCGCTAGCGATTGGCCGTAATCGCCAATGGCGGCGGCGAGGGTGGTTACGATCAGCGCGATCGGCAGCAGGTAAAGCAGGGCCGCATCCTTCTTCATGAAGATGTCATCGAGCACCGGCTGCATGAGATAGGCCTGGATGGATGCCGCACCCGCCGTCAGCAGCATGCCGATGCCGCCCAGCAGCAGCACGCGGCGATAGCGCCAGACATACTGGCGTAGCAGGCGACGGTAGAGCATGGCGGGGGGGAG
>CAZUOS010000098.1:0-5860 GCA_964621415.1 uncultured Azospirillum sp. | reverse complement strand
GTTCGATTCCGACATGCGGGTGGAAACGGCCATGTGTCGCGGCATCGAGAATTACTCGCGGTACCTTGCGGGGAGCGCCCCCGGCGAGCCGCCTCCCACCCTCTTCCAATATCTGCCGCACAATGCAATTTTGTTTGTCGATGAAAGCCACGTCACCTTAAGCCAGATTCGCGGCATGTATAACGGCGACCGGGCACGCAAAATCGTGCTTTCGGAACATGGCTTCCGCCTGCCTGCGTGCATGGATAACCGGCCCCTGAAGTTCGAGGAGTGGGACGCGATGCGCCCCGAAACCATTTGTGTTTCCGCCACCCCGAGCGCGCTTGAGCTCGGCTGGGTGAACGGCCTCGTCGCCGAGCAGGTGATTCGCCCGACAGGGCTGGTCGACCCCATCTGTATCGTGCGGCCGGTCGCCACGCAGGTCGATGATCTACTCGCCGAGGTGAAGGCGACGCGAGCGAAGGGCCTGCGCACGCTGGTCACCACCCTCACCAAGAAAATGGCCGAGGAGCTAGCAGAATATATGGACGAAGCGGGTATCAAGGTGCGCTATCTGCATTCGGATATCGACACGCTCGAGCGCATCGAGATCATCCGTGATTTGCGCACTGGCACGTTCGATGTGCTGATCGGCGTCAACTTGCTGCGCGAGGGCCTCGACATTCCCGAATGCGGATTAATGGCGATTTTGGACGCGGATAAGGAAGGATTTTTGCGCAGCAAAACCTCGCTCATCCAGACCATCGGCCGCGCCGCGCGCAATGCCGAATCGCGCGTGCTGCTCTACGCCGATACGATGACCGATAGCTTAAAAGGGGCGCTTGAGGAAACCGAACGTCGCCGCGCCATTCAGCTGGCCTATAACGAGAAGCACGGCATCACGCCGCGCAGCACTACGGCGAAGCTTTCCGACGTGAAGAACGAAGCGGCGGAAGCGGAAGTCGCGGCCGCTATGCGCGAGAAGAAAAAAGGCATCGGCATCAACGAAGGCTCGCTCGAGAGCCATATCGCCGCGCTCAAAAAACAAATGCTCAAAGCCGCTTCTGACCTCGAGTTCGAGGAAGCCGCGCGCTTACGCGATGCGATCAAACAGGCGGAAGGCTTACGGATGGAACTGCCGAGTTAGATGACTGCGCGGGGCGGAGTATCCGCTCTACCTCGGCCACAAACTGCACGGCCGCATTTTGCTGCAGCAATTTCTGGCGTAGCGGGGCGATCGCCGCCCGATATTCCGCATTGCCCAGCAGCGCATCCACCGCTTGGCCAATACGCGCCGGACTTGCCTGGCTGTTGCGGATCATCTGCCCCACCTTGAGCGATTGCGCCCGCGACATAATCATGAGTTGGTCGAGATTATCGGCGATGCCAACGCCGGGCACACCGGCCTTGATGGTCTGATACACAAAACCACTGCCGCCATTACCAATCAGCAGCGAGGCACGGCAGGCAATCTCGTCATAGGCAAAATAGGGCGCCGCATAACGGTGCACGCGCGCATCCGTGAACGATGCAGGGGCCGCGGCCACCACCGTCACCGGGCGCTGCTCCAGCACCTTAAAAATATCCGGCAGCAAACCCGCATTGCCCGACGAGCCGAGCGCCACATACACGATCGGGCGATCGGTCGGGATCGCGGCCCACCAGTCCGGCGGCGGCAGGGATGGCTGCCACAAGATCGGCCCCAGATAATGCTCGTTTTCAGCCTGCGGCACTACCGGGCATATTTCCGGCATGTCGGCATAGAATACATGGTCGGCGGTGGTGATGGCTTGTAGGAAGTTACGCATCGCGGGCTGATGGTAATCCTTTCGCAGCCGGTTCAACGGCGCGAGATAGGGCCGCATGGCCCATGGCAGCATCGGCTGCATCGCCCGATGCGCCCAACGCTCGCCCAATATGCGCATGGCAAGACGTGTGTGCGGGTACTCAGGAACCGGCATCCCTTGCAGGTTTGCCGCTGGGTGCCAATAGGCATTTTGAATGATGGCACAGGGTATCTGCGCGGCACTCGCCACAATGGGGGCCGACCAGCGCATGTCTGCCACCACCAGGTCTGGCTTTATTTGCGCAAACAATTGCGCATCTGCTTCTGCATAAGCACGCAAGGTAGGGTAATCATAGAGTAGCGCGCCGCTCGCCATGGCGGCCAATATCTCTCGGCTGGGCCTGCATGTGATGGGCCAATGCGTAAAGCGGTTTCCTGCAAAGATAAATGCCTTGTCGGCGCGCACCTCGGGCGAGGTTGCAAAATGAATTTCATAACAGTCTGGATCAAGGGCCGTTGCAAGGATTAATGGCCTCAGCACATGAGCAAAAGTGGCTGCTTCCGCAATAAAAAGTATGCGCTTCCTGACCGTCAACTCTTTGAATACCTACGCTTGGAGACTCTCACCCTCTGGATCGACTTCCTGGGTGGTCGTACCAAATACAAAATCTGCCATAGGTACAACAAAATTAAAATTATAGTGGGCCATACGTCGCTTATCGTGGTGAATGTAGTGATGGCGCCATAAAAACTGTATCCCAGGCATCTTCGATACCGGATTGTCTTTGCTGAAATGGCAGATGACGTGAATCAATTGCATCACGAGATAATAAATGAATACAGTTGCAAAGCTAATCCACATTGCATTCGAGCCGAACAGCGTGCCCGCAACCCAAGCGAGCGGTAATGCCATTAAAAAGACTGCATTCACCACGATTGGCGGAAATACGATCCACCCGTAATCGCGGAATCCAGCAATGCAATAGGCTTTCTGATAGAAGTAGTTGTGGTGATCCATGTGCAGACGCAACACATAATCACCCCCTCGCATTGGCTGATGCAGAGGATACCGATGCACCCCATATTCAACAAAATTGGCCACTACTACCGTGGCTACTACCACCCCAAAATCAGCAAAAGCAAATCCGACAGCATGCTGCAACGAGATCAGGATACACACCCCGCACACTACCAACGTGTAGACGATGTTCAGATAACTCGTCCATAATGTCGGGGTCGGCGGCCTTAACATTCGGTCTCTTTCTTCCTCATTTTCTGGTACATTCTCTGTTGGCGAGTCATTTCTCTGCGTCATGTTCTCCTCCCGATTAAATTTATTTAAAATTATTTAAATATTTATTTTATAACAGTCAGATAACTCGGATTCCTTGGGGTCATTTTAACAAAACTTCTGCCCCGCATACACCGTATCTTTTTGGTCACAATTTCCACTTTACAAACGCGGCGAAATGTGTAGGGTGGGGCTTACCGCGATCCCCATGGCGTGTAGAGATCCCTAGAGGGGCTGGTTGTTGCTGAGCTTCAGCAACGCCGATCCAGCAAGGTGACCTTGGCACTGCTGTCATAAATCCGTCGTAAGGTGAGTCGGTGCGTTTTGGTTAACGTACTCATGAGGATTTATGACATGCGGAGCTACATTTCGCCCGATTCCGCTGTAAAGCATTTACAGCCCGAACAAGCTATCATCACTTATCGCCCTCACGCGCTGGAACGTGCCGTTGATACGTTCCTCAGCGGTTTTGCGGGCCATGTCATGTTCGCCGTGAAGACGAACCCGGACGAGCACGTGCTCAAGGGCCTTTGGGCCGCCGGTGTGCGCCGGTTCGACGCGGCAAGCCTGCACGAAGTGGCGATGGTGCGCGGCCTCTTCCCCGAGGCGGACATTTATTTCATGCACACGGTGAAATCGCGCTTTGCGATTCGTGAGGCTTATACGCGTTATGGCGTGCGTCATTTTTCGTTGGATTCGGCGGAAGAACTGGCAAAAATCCTTGAAGAAACCGGCCAGGCGACGGATCTTGGGCTGCATGTGCGCATCGCCATCCCTAACACCTATGCCGAGCTGGCGCTGACCGATAAGTTCGGCGCGACGCTGGATGTGGCCCCGGCCCTGCTCGCCTCGGTGCGGGCCGCTGCTGCCCATGCGGGCGTGTGCTTCCATGTGGGCAGCCAGTGCATGCATCCGGATGCGTATCGGCTGGCCATCAAGCTGGCGAAGCAGGTGGTGAAGCAATCCGGCGTGCGCATTGATTCGTTCGATGTCGGCGGCGGCTTCCCCAGCATCTATCCGGGCATGACCCCGCCCGACATGCAAAGCTATTTCGACGCCATCCACGACGCTACGCGCGATGTTCTCAAGGAACATGGCTGCGAGCTACTGGCCGAGCCTGGCCGCGCCCTTGTGGCGGAATCGGGTTCCGTCATTGTACGGATTGAGGCGCGTAAGGGCGATTTCCTGTATCTCAACGATGGTACCTACGGCGCGCTGTTCGATGCGGGCGTGCCCAAGTTCATTTTCCCCGCGCGCCTGCTGGGCCGCGAAGGGGCGGAGGAGGAAAAAGGCTTCAGCTTCTATGGCCCCACCTGCGACACGATGGACTTCATGAAAGGCCCGTTCATGCTGCCGGCCGATGTGCGCGAGGGCGATTACCTTGAAATCGGCCAGCTTGGCGCGTATGGGCGCACCATGGCGACACGCTTCAACGGTTTCGCGCTGGCGAACCAGCCGGTCATCGTGCGCGATGAACCGCTGATGAGCCTCTACGCCGCTCCGATGGTCGAGCGCCGCGTGGCGCTGGTGGCACGGGGGTAATAGCTTTGTTTATGGTTTGTAAAACGGTATGAGCACGGCCCTATGTTTTCTTTATGTCGTCTACCCCACTATAGACGCTTCCTTTATTGGAATATACTCCTAGGCAGTGTAGCTGCAGCACCCTTGCCTCATTTCGTTGGCATCGATAGCGTTACCAAACCTTCTGTGGAAACCTTCAACGCGGCATTTGCTCTCTTCTCGTTTATGCTCTCTGCAATTGCCATTTTTTTGAGCTACCCACTGCTTTACTCTTGGGCCATAAGAAGCATTGCCTCCGGTAAGATCCAGATGCATAAATTCCTGCTCCGGGGTCTATTGGTGGGTTTTCTTGTATGCTTCATCGTAGGGTCTTTTTTTGCTTTGGGCTTAGTCTTAGTGGGTCATGTGGATTCACCAATAGTTCAAAAACCTGGGATGGTCTCTGATCCGGCGGCTATACGTGCCATTATGCTGATTCTGTCTGCCGTGCTTTCTCCTATAATGGGACTGATTGCTGTAGTCATGATGCTTAAATACATCGTGCCGCTAGGTTTATTATTTGGCTTCGCCAACTTTCAGTCCTTTAAAAACACCCCAAAAACGAATATCGACGCCGCTCTTAACCTGATCGAGACGAGGAAACCATGACTGCTAAGTGGCGTTGATTGGACGAGGGTATCTCATGAGTGAGGAACCGAATCGGCCCCCGAGGGTTACTCCGCAGATACTCGCCGCCCCGAAAGCCGGGCAGCTTTACTGGTGTCGGCTTTGGAACGAGGCAGAATTGCCAGAGTTTCATAAAACACGGCCCGCACTCGTTATCGCCCACACCAACAGCCTGAAGGGTCACTCTACCGTTCTACCCGCAACCACCGTGGCGCAGCCAGGAAACCGCTGGGCACATCGCATTGATGCTTCTTTGAATCGCAAGGAAACCTGGGTTGTGTGCAGCCACCCGCAATCGGTGGCGAATAGCCGGTTCGTGCTGCAACGGCGCATTCCAGTGATTTCGGGGGAAGATATGGCAGCGATCAAAGCACTGCTCACCAAATGGCTGCATCTAGAACAAGGGGGATGATTGCTCATCCCCCCGCAACGGTCGTCCGTTTTCGGAGCCGCAAAATATCTCTTTCGAGACCCCTCCAAGCTAACATAGCAGAGCCTTGTCTGCAAGCCCATTCATGTATCATGTCTCAAAAATTTCCTACAAAAATGCTCGCATTTTCCTACAAAATCCCTATAAGACCCCTTCGAAAAATCAAGGAGCCTATCATGACCGCTGC
>CAZUOS010000097.1:3912-5864 GCA_964621415.1 uncultured Azospirillum sp. | reverse complement strand
GTCTGCCCTAAACCAAGCCCTTGCGCTTGTGCCATCGCTTCGCTAGAACGCGCGGCGAGATGATTTTATCCTGAGAGGAAAGCCCATGCCTAAAGTTCTGATTTCCGATAAACTAAGCCCGCAAGCGGTCGAGATTTTCAAGCAGCGCGGGGTGGAGGTCGAGCAGAAAACGGGCCTCAGCGAAGCCGAGCTGATCGAAATTATTGGCCAGTATGATGGCTTGGCCATTCGTTCGGCCACGAAAGTGACCCCGGCGGTGCTCGCGGCCGCGACGAAGCTGAAAGTGGTGGGCCGTGCAGGCATTGGCGTGGATAACGTGGATGTGAAAGCCGCCACTGCGCATGGCGTGGTGGTGATGAATACGCCGTTTGGCAACTCGGTGACGACGGCCGAGCACGCGATTTCGCTGATGATGTCGCTGGCGCGCGAGATTCCGGCGGCGAATGCCAGCACGCAAGCGGGTAAGTGGGAGAAAAACCGCTTCATGGGGGTCGAGATGGCGGGGAAAACCCTTGGCCTCATCGGCTGTGGCAATATCGGCAGCATTGTGGCGGATCGGGCGCAGGGCCTCAAAATGCGGGTGATTTCCTACGATCCGTTCCTCTCGGCAGAGCGTGCGGCCGCCCTCAATGTTGAGAAGGTGGAGCTGGAGGAGCTGCTCAAACGCGCGGATTTCATCTCGCTGCACACGCCGCTGACGGACGCGACGCGCCATTTGCTGAACGCCGAGCGCATTGCGAAATGCAAAAAAGGCGTACGCATCATCAACTGCGCGCGTGGCGGCTTGATTGTGGAAGCCGATCTCAAAGCAGCGATTGATTCCGGCCATGTGGCGGGCGCGGCGCTCGACGTGTTCGAGGAAGAGCCGGCCAAAACCAATCCGCTGTTCGGCAACGAGAAAGTCATTGCTACGCCGCATCTGGGTGCCTCCACCAACGAAGCGCAGGAGAATGTGGCGATTCAGGTGGCCGAGCAAATGGCGGAATACCTCACCGTTGGTACGGTCACCAACGCGCTCAATATGCCGAGCGTCTCGGCCGAGGATGCGGCGCGCCTCAAGCCGTATCTCGACCTCGCCTCGCGCCTGGGCAGCTTTGCCGGGCAGATGACCAAGGGTGGCCTCACCAAAATCACCATCGAGTATGAGGGCAAAGTGACCGAGCTGAACACCAAGCCGCTGACGGCGGCGGCGCTCAACGGCCTGCTCGCTCCGCTGATGGAAGGCGTGAATATGGTGAACGCACCGGTGGTGGCGAAAGATCGCAACATCAATGTCAGCGAAATCCGTCACGAGCGCACGGCGCATTACAAAACCCTGATGCGCATCACCGCCGCGTATGATGGTGGCACGTTCACCATCGCGGGCACGCTGTTTGGCGATAAGCCGCGCGTCACGGCGCTTGGGGATGTGCTGCTCGAAGCCTCGATCGGTTCGCGCATGCTCTATGTCAGCAACGAGGACAAGCCGGGGCTGATCGGCGGCGTGGGCCAATTGCTGGGCGAAGCGAAGATCAACATCGCCAACTTCCATCTCGGCCGCAACAACGAGGCAACGCTCGCCGTGGCGCTGATCGAGGTGGACGATGCCGTGGAAGCCGCGCTGCTCGAGCGTATCGCCAAACTCCCGAGCGTGCGTGAAGCGCGCGTCTTGCAGTTCTAACCCTCTTCGGAGCTTACGCCATGTCGCTTACGGATGCTCAGGTTCAGCATATTGCCCGCCTCGCCCGGATTCGTCTTTCCGAGGCGGAGCTGCCGCATTACGCCCAGGAGGTGAACAGCATCCTGCAATGGATCGAGCAGCTGGGCGAAGTGAACACGGATGGCATCGCCCCACTCGCAAGTGTTTCCGAGCAGACGCTGCCCTGGCGGGCCGATACCGTCACCGATGGCGGCATCCAGGAAGCGGTGCTGAAAAACGCCCCTAGCGCGCAGTATGGGTGCTTCGCCGTGCC
>CAZUOS010000097.1:0-3812 GCA_964621415.1 uncultured Azospirillum sp. | reverse complement strand
CATTTTCCCCTTGCATACCGGCCTGCTTTCCGTTAGTAAGCCGCACCCTCTCGCGTGCAAACGTGGAAGGAAATTCACAGGTAAGTGCAGGGCGTTTGGGGTGTTCCCAGATTTCCCGCCGGTGTCTTGCCGAAAGCCGTAGGCCGTGTGTCCGATGATCCGTATAACGGGTGACGGATCATCGGGCGAACGGATAACGGAAGGACCACCACTTACCGAGGTAAAACCGGATCTTAAGGAGACTACCATGTCAGCACTTCCTGACTTTTCGATGCGCGAGCTGATTGAAGCGGGCGTACATTTCGGCCACAAAACCAAGCGTTGGAACCCGCGCATGGCTCCGTTCATCTACGGCGCGCGCAACGACATCCACATCATCGACCTGCAACAAACCGTACCGATGCTCTATCGCGCCCTCGCTGCCGTGCGCGCGACGGTGGCTAAAAACGGCCGGATTCTGTTCGTTGGCACCAAGCGTCAGGCGAGCGAGGATATCGCCGAAGCCGCGAAACGCTGCGGCCAGTATTATGTCAACCAGCGCTGGCTGGGCGGCATGCTGACCAACTGGAGCACCATCCAGAACTCGATCCGTCAGCTGCGTAAATACGAAGAGCAACTGGCCGATCCTGAGTCGGGCCTCACCAAAAAAGAAATCCTCAACATGTCGCGCAACCGCGATAAGCTCGACCGTTCGCTCGGCGGGATTCGTGACATGGGCGGCAAGCCGGATCTGCTGTTCATCATCGACACGCAGCGCGAAGACCTCGCGGTGAAAGAGGCGCAAAAGCTCGGGATTCCGATCGTTGCGGTGGTTGATACCAACTGCACCGTCGATGGCATCGACTTCCCGATTCCGGGCAACGACGACGCAACCCGCGCCATCAAGCTCTATTGCCGCCTGATTGCCGATGCCGCGATCTCCGGCCTCAAGGACAATCTCAGCGTGGCGAAAGAAGCGCCGAGCGAGTTCGCCCGCGAGCTGGAATCCGCCGAGAAATCGGAAGGCCTGTCCGAGCGCCAGACGCAGGAAAAGCTGACCCGCGAGAACAACCGTCGTGGCGAAAAAGGTAAGCCTTCGAAGGCCGAGCCGAAAGCTGCTCCGGCCTCGAGCACCAAGAAAGAAGCCTTCGCTGAGGAAGCCAAAAAAGCCGCTGGCCGCAAGCAGAAAGAGCTGCCGCTAGAGGAAGTGCTCGCTGCCGCTAAGGCAGAAGAAGCCAGCGCCGAAGAAGCGCCGAAAGCGAAGAAGGCGAAGAAGTAACGAAGAAGAGTCGAGTGGTTAGAGTCGAGAGTCGCGTGCTGCTTGCGCACGATGCGCGGCTGCATAAGATGCTCCAACCACTCGACTCTAGCCACTCGACTCTAACCACTACCTTAAGAGGCCCCCATGTCTGCACAACTGGTCAAAGAACTCCGCGAACGCTCTGGCGCCGGGATGATGGATTGCAAACGCGCGCTGGATGAATCCAAAGGCGATATGGACGCAGCGATCGACTGGCTGCGCAAAAAAGGCCTGTCGCAAGCGGCAAAAAAATCGGGTCGCGTCGCCGCCGAAGGGCTAGTGGCCGTTGCTGGCAACGGCCTCAACGCGGCGGTCATCGAGCTGAACTCGGAGACGGATTTCGTCGCCCGTAACGACCAGTTCCAGACGCTCGCGCATGAAATCGCCAACGAGGCGCTTGCCTCGGGCACCGATATCGAAGCGCTGAAGGCACAGAAAATGGGCTCGACCAACAAATCGGTCGCCGATTCCATCACCGATGCCATCGCCACCATCGGCGAGAACATGACCCTGCGTCGCGTCGCCACTTTGAGCGTGAAGCAAGGCACCGTCGCGACTTATATCCACGGCTCGATCAGGCCGGGTCTGGGCAAAATCGGCGTGCTGGTGGCGCTCGAATCCGCGGGCGATGCGGGCAAGCTCGAGCAGCTGGGCAAACAACTGGCCATGCATATTGCTGCCAGCAACCCGCACTATTTGACGCTTGAGAGCATCCCGACCGAAGCCAAAACCCGCGAGCAGGAAGTGAGCCGCACCAAGGGCGACAAACTGTTTGCCGAGTTCACCGCGTTTGAAGCGGGCATGGCGAAATACCAAGACAAGCTCGGCAAAGAGCGCAATTTCAGCGAGAAGCAGTTCGAAGCCAAGCTGAAAGAGCTGGGCCAAACCCTGCCGAACGTCGACACGCTGCTGGATGACGTGGTGCGCCAAACCGCGAGCGAAGATCGCAAAGAGAAGCAAAACGCCGAGAAAACGCAAAAGCTGCTCAACGTGTTCTTCGAGGAAGCGGCGTTCCTGCTCAAGAAAATGCGCTCCTACGGCGATGAGACTGCGATCCGCACCAAGCTGGCCGATCTCTATTTCAACGAAACCCTGCGCGAAGCCGTACTGGCCGAGCAAGTGTTCGTGATCGACGGCAAATCGAAAATCTCGGATGTGCTCGCAAACGCTGGCAAAGATGTCGGTGCCGATGTCGCGCTCAAAGCCTATGTGCGTTTCGCACTGGGTGAGGGCATCGAGAAAGCGGCCGACGATTTCGCCGCCGAAGTGGCCAAAGCGGCCGGCGTCGCCTAGGCAATCGCCTCTCTTACGGAATCATTCTGCTTGCGTGCGGGTTGATGTTCGCGCGGGGTCGCGCTATCCTCTCGTGCAGGATGGGTTTCCGTATGCGTCAACATCTTCGTTTCGTTCTGCTGTTTGGCTGGTGCGCGCTGGCCCCTGCCCTCGCGCCTGCGGAGGAAATCGATTACGAGGGGCGCGAGATCCTGCTGAGCGTGCCGGATCGCCTGCCCGCGGTCGGCACCCGGGCGATGGTGGTGGCCCTGCATGGCGGCGGCGGCAATGCCCGCTTCATGCGCAGTCACCTGAACCTCGATCGCGTGGCGGCGCGCAACGGGTTTCTGGTCGCCTATCTCAACGGCACGCAGGCGGGGCGCTTCACGCCCGAGGGCATGCATGCCTGGAATAGCGGCGGCGGATGCTGCGGCCAGCCCGCACGTGCGGAAATCGACGATATTGCCTATATCGAAGCGGCGGTGCGCAGCCTGACACCGCGCTATGGCATCAACCCCGCGCGGGTCTACCTCACCGGCCACTCGAACGGGGCGATGATGGCGCAGCGCCTGATGTGCGATTCCACCTTATTCGCCGCAGCGGTGACGATGTCTGGCCCCATTAACCCTGCGCAAACCGCGTGCCGCAACCCGCATCCTGGCCCGATTCTCTCCATCCATGGCGAGGCAGATGAAAACGTCCCCGTCGCGGGTGGCAAAGGCACCAAAGGCCCCATGCAAGTGGTGCGCGAGGTGAGCTTCCGTAGCGAAGCGTCCGCCAAAGCGTTTTTTGAAGGCGCGGGCGGGCACTACACGATCCACCTCGTCCCTGGTGCCGACCATGCGCTCGCTCATCTCGACGAGGCGATCACCCGCGACGAAGGCATCACGCTCGGCGATACCATCGCCCGCCAGTTTGGGCTGGAGTGAGGGGCTTTTAGCAATCCACACAGGCATAAGCGGCACGTCATGCGAGTGGCAGCGAAGCATCCATCATAGAGTTTTAGCTGAATTGCTTCGCTTCCGCTCGCAATGACGAAGAGCCTAGCACCAATCTCTACGCCGCTTCCATCGCCGGTTTCAGCGCGAATTGCTCGATGAGGGTTTCGGCGATTTGCACCGCGTTGAGGGCCGCGCCTTTGCGTAAGTTATCGGAAACCACCCAGAGATTGATGCCGTTCTCAATGGAGTCATCCTTGCGCACGCGGCTGATATAGGTGCCATCCTCGCCCACGCACTCGACCGGCGTGATGTAGCCCCCC
>CAZUOS010000096.1:0-5886 GCA_964621415.1 uncultured Azospirillum sp. | reverse complement strand
CCGAGCGGCAGGCCGTTTTTGGATAAGCCAATCGGCAGCGCGAGGCCCGGCAGCCCTGCGAGTGACGTGGGAATGGTGAACACATCGTTCATATACATCGCCACCGGATCGTCCTGGTTTTCACCAATCACGAACGCATCGCTCGGCGCCGTCGGCGTCAGCAGAATGTCGCATTGCGTGAAGGCGTTCTTGAAATCCTGCGCAATCAGCGCCCGCACGCGTTGCGCCTTTTTGTAATACGCATCGTAATAGCCCGCGCTCAGCACATAGGTGCCGATGAGGATGCGCCGCTTCACCTCCGCGCCGAAGCCTGCCGCGCGGGTTTTCTCATACATATCATTGAGGTTATCGCCCTCTTCCATCACGCGCAGACCGAAGCGCACGCCGTCATACCGCGCGAGGTTGGAGGAAGCCTCCGCCGGGGCGATAATGTAATAGGTCGGCAGGGCGTATTTCGTGTGCGGCAAGCTCACCGGCACAATCTCTGCCCCTGCCGCTTTCAAAATCGCGATGCCTTTATCCCATGCATCGGCAATTTCCTGGCTCATCCCCTCGATGCGATATTCGTTCGGAATGCCCACCTTCAGGCCCCGCACGCCAGCCCCCAGCACCGCCTCAAAATCCGGGACGCTTTGCGTCGCCGACGTTGAGTCTTTCGGATCATGCCCCGCCATCGCGCTGAGGCTAATCGCCGCATCGCGCACGGTGCGCGTCATCGGCCCAGCCTGGTCCAGCGAGCTGGCGAATGCCACAATCCCAAAGCGCGAGCAGCGGCCATAGGTCGGCTTAATGCCCACAATCCCCGTAAATGCCGCCGGTTGACGGATGGAGCCGCCGGTATCTGTCCCCGTCGCCATGAAGCCGAGCCGAGCCGCCACCGCCGCCGACGAACCGCCCGAGGAACCGCCCGGCACCAGTTTCAGCTCCGGCGCGTCCTGGCGCTTCCATGGGTTCACGCAGGGGCCATAATGGCTGGTGATATTCGCGCTGCCCATGGCGAATTCGTCCATGTTCAGCTTGCCAAGCATCACTGCGCCTTCGCGGAACAGATTCGCCGTGACGGTCGATTCATATTCGGGCTTAAACCCGCTCAAAATCTTTGAGGCGGCCTGGCTGTTCACGCCCTTGGTGCAGAACAAATCCTTGATCCCGACCGGAATCCCCTCAAGCGTTCCCGCCTCGCCGCGCGCCAGCTTGGCATCGCTCGCTGCGGCCTGCGTCAGCGCGATTTCCGGAGTCAGGTGCACATAGGCATTCAACGCCGGGTTATGTTGTTCAATCGCGGCGAGATGCGCGTTCGTCAGCTCAACACTGCTGATTTTCTTGGCTTTCAGCGCGTCGCGCGCTTCCGCGAGGGTAAGATGCGTGGGGTGTGTCATGCCATAACCTTTGGGGTGATGAGGCTCTATATCGAGCGCGCACGCTCAAGGCAAGCCTCACGCACAGCGATGACGCTTACCCATGCACCAGTGGCACAAAGCGCACGGGGCCGAGCGTTTCTTTGCGCACTTCATCCGTCGCGGTGCGGGTGAGGCGCAGCAAATGCTGATCCGCCACATGCGCCCCCACGGGAATTACCATCACCCCGCCAATGGTGAGCTGTGCCAGCAAAGTCTGCGGAATCTCGGCCGCGGCCGCCGTCACCATAATGCGCTCATACGGGCCGGCATGGGGCCAGCCACGGCTGCCATCGCCCACATGGCTATCGATATTGCGCAGGCGCAGGGCCGCAAACCGCTCGCGCGCTTGCTCGGCCAGCGGCGCATGCCGCTCGATCGTGTGCACCCGCCGTGCCAGCTGTGCCAGCACCGCCGCCTGATAGCCCGAGCCGGTACCAATCTCGAGCACGCATTGCGTTGGCTTCACCTCGAGCGCCTGGGTCATCATCGCCACGATGCTCGGCATCGAGATGGTCTGCGCGCAGGCGATGGGCAGCGCATTATCCTCGTAGGCGCGGTCGCGGAAGGCTTCTTCCACGAACAGCTCGCGCGGCACCTGCTCAATCGCCGCCAATGTACGAACGTCCGTAATCCCGAATCTACGCAAGCTCATTAAAAGCCGAATCTTTTCCGATTCTATCCACACCTCCTGCACCCTATGAAGCACGGGATGAACCCCCGCAATGGCAGGCAATTCGGCAGGCTTGGATTTCGTCGCGCGGCGTAGCATGGGCAACAGGAAAAGCCATTCCGCGACCAATCGCAAGCCTCCACCCTCAATTTATGTCGTGGCATCGCATTTCCTCGCGCATTGCGGCATGGTTTCGACACTTCCCGGCAGGCGCGATTCGTGTGCCTATGGTTTCTCAACCCCAAGGAGAAACTATGCGCCGCTTCATCCGCAGTTACCGCACCCGTCGCAATATCCAACAGGTCTCGCGCGCGGGCGAGCAGCTCATCCACCAGCTGGGTCAGCAGGCCGAGGCCCTGATGCAGCGCCTGAGCGAGGAGTTTAGCCAACGGCTCGAGGCGCAGGCCACCGAATACGCGCAGCGGATCACGCAAGGGGAAAATAGCCCGTCCGACACCAGCAATGCCGATACCAGCAACAGCTTTGGCGCCATCGGCCAGCTGTTGAATACCGGCATGCGCTATCTTGTCAGCCGTCCGCGCACGTCGCATACCACACAGGAAAGCCTGCGCTCACAATCCGCTAATCAGCAATTTCGCCTTAGCCAATCGCAAACGCTGGTCGAGCTGCAAGGCGTGCTGGCCCGGGGGAATAAGAATAATTAGGGATCGTCACAAAAACGTCATTAGTATTTTACCCTATATTTGCTACATAGCCCTGAATTGAGGGCTTATATGAACTTTTTCTCCCGTACATCGGAGTATTTGGGCATTCGGATTGCGATGATCGATGCCTTGCAGCGCTATCACACCGCGCTCACTGCTCAACAAACTGATACTCAAAAAATTGACTCTATCAAGGCTTATATCGCAGCATCATGCCAGAGCAACCGACTACTGGGAGATCGTGGAGAAGTTGTTGGTCAGGCCTGGTGCGCATTCATCGATTCAAAACCCCCTAAGGCCGTATTAGCCTTCGCAGATGACCCGGATGTTATCAAAATACTAGGGGGGATTTCACCCCTGAAAGACAAAGCGGACACCCTATCTTTTCTCGATGCCATCAGATCGCTTTCAAAGTCCGCTAACTTTGCATTTGAAACGATCGCACAAAGAAACGGACTGATTGATTATAGGCACGGCGAAACTTTGTCGTCACTCCTTGCTGCAGCAGAAACCAGCCTCAATAAAACATCTAAAACTGCCAAGAGACCCCAAGAAACGGCAGAGCACGCAGCACTCATACGTCACTATTTTAATAGTCCCAACGGGCCTGTTCAAGATCGCGATTTAGGCAGAAAACCTCCAAGGTCGATAGGCAAAAGCGCTACCCAACACCAGCGCTAAACGACATCCCCACCACAACACAAACAGAAAAAAGGCCGGGGCATGCCCCGGCCTTTTCCATTGCCGTGAAGGGAAGAGCGCTTACGCGTTTTCCTCAACCTTACGGCGTTTCGCTTCCTTTGGCGCCGACTCCGCCGAAGCCTCTTCAGGGTCTTTCAGCACATAGCCACGGCCCCAAACGGTTTCGATGTAGTTATCGCCGTTGCTGGCATCCTGCAATTTTTTGCGCAGTTTGCACACGAACACGTCAATAATCTTCAGCTCCGGCTCGTCGATCCCACCATAGAGATGGTTGAGGAACATTTCCTTGGTCAGCGTCGACCCCTTACGCAGGCTGAGCAGCTCAAGAATACCATATTCCTTGCTGGTGAGGTGCAGCGGCTTGCTATCCACCTCCACCGTGCGGGTGTCGAAGTTCACGAGCAGTTTGCCCGTGCGCACGACCGACTCGGAATGACCCTTGCTACGCCGCACAATCGCCTGAATCCGGGCAATCAGCTCGCCTTTGTTGAACGGCTTGGTGAGGTAATCATCCGCCCCATAGCCCAGCCCTTTGATCTTCTGATCTGGCCCGGAAAGGCCCGAGAGAATAAGGATCGGCGTGTTGATTTTCGCCGCACGGAAGCGCCGCAGCACTTCATACCCATCAATATCCGGCAGCATCAGGTCGAGAATGATGATGTCATAATCATACATCCGGCCAATCTCGAGGCCCTCTTCCCCCAGCTCCGTCGTATCGCAAATAATGCCCTCGGAGGCGAGCGAAAGCTCAATCGCTTTGGCGGTGGAGGGATCGTCTTCAACCAATAGTACGCGCATGTTAGCCCCCTGCAATCACGTGGTTATTTCGTACCGATGCAACACAACCCAATGAAAACAATAGTATTTATGTGATGCTCGGCCTTAATTTGTTAATCGTTAATATGCCATTAACCTCTCACGAACTCAACTACAATTTTAACCATTAACGCATTATTTACGTTTGCTATGGGAAACCCGCCACACTCCCTGCCCGCCACCCCCATCGCAACGGGCCATCGCGCGCTGCCATAACGCTTGCGTCTCGGCGCGCGCGGGCCTAAGTTGCGCCGGGCGACCTCATATAAAAGACCCAGAAGGAGCGCGTCATCCCGGCCTTGTGCCGGGATCTCCCGCCGATTGCCTGAGCCTAGAACCCGATTTGTTTAGGCTCGCGCGGTTTCGGGAGATCCCGGCACAAGGCCGGGATGACGCCCACTCTATCAAGGTTTTTTCCATGAGTCGCTTCACTAAAACCTGCGCTGCACGCCTCAACACAAGGATTCGTATGACCATTTACCTGCACCAGGGCGACCTGCCCGATTCCGTTCGCTTTCAGGGCGATATCGCGGTCGACACCGAAGCCATGGGGCTGAACAACCAGCGCGACCGCCTCTGCCTCGTGCAACTTTCCGATGGTCAGGGCGACGAGCATCTGGTGCAGTTTCGCCCTGGCCGGTTCGAGGCGCCGAACCTCGCGCGCCTGCTGACCGATCCCACCCGCGTGAAGCTGTTCCATTTCGCCCGGTTCGACGTGGCAATTCTCCAGCATTACCTTGGGGTTGTCACCGCCCCCATCTATTGCACCAAGATTGCCTCGCGCCTGGTGCGCACCTTCACCGATCGGCATGGCTTCAAGGATATCTGCAAGGATTTACTGGCGGTTGACGTCAGCAAGCAGCAGCAATCGAGCGATTGGGGGGCCGACACCCTTACGCCTGAGCAGCAGGAATACGCCGCGAGCGACGTGCGCCACCTCCACCGCCTGCGCGAAAAGCTGGATGTGATGCTGGCGCGCGAAGGCCGCACCGCCCTCGCCCAATCCTGCTTCCAGTTCCTCCCCGCCCGCGCCGAACTGGACCTCGCCGGCTGGCCCGAAATCGATATTTTTGCACATTGAGACTTGATACGAATCACGTACCACGCTATGATTCTCTCGTTCGCATGCAAAGAAACCGAGACGATATGGGAGGGGCGGCGCAGCCGTAAACTGCCGGAGATGATTCAGGAGCGCGCGCTGCGCAAACTGCGTCAGCTGGATGCCGCCCGCTCGCTCGAGGAATTGCGCGTGCCACCCAGTAACCATCTGGAGGTATTACGTGGCGACCGCAAAGGCAGCATGAGCATTCGGGTGAACGGCCAGTGGCGCTTATGTTTCGAGTGGAACGGCACCGACGCCCTGATGGTCAAGATCATTGATTATCACTAGGATACCATCATGGCATTGCTTAAAAATCCGCATCCGGGAGATATCCTGAAATACGAGTTTCTCGAGGAAATCGACCTCAGCCAGAATGCCCTCGCCGATGCGATTGGCGTGCCGCGCAACCGCATTCACGCAATCATTAAGGGAACCCGTGCCGTCACGGCGGATACGGATCTGCGCCTGGCCAAGTTTTTCGGCCTTTCCGAAGGCTATTTCCTGCGCCTGCAAAACCTGTTTGACACCATG
>CAZUOS010000095.1:0-5893 GCA_964621415.1 uncultured Azospirillum sp. | reverse complement strand
CAGCGTGTGCACCACCGCATCGATGGATTGTTGCACAAAGCGGGTGGGGTCATAGACAATGTCGTACGTCACGCCCTCGGGGAAGCTTTTGGCCAATTCCTTCATGGTGGCGCGCACTTTGCCCGCCAGCTCCAGCGCGTTGCTACCGGGGGCCTGGAAGATACCAATCCCCACCGCCGGTTTATTGTTGAGCAGCGAGCGCAGCGAATACGAGCTGGCACCCAGCTCCACCCGCGCCACATCGCCGAGCCGGGTGACGGCCCCGCGTTCGGACTTAATGATGATATCCTCGAACTCGGTGACGGATTTCAACCGCCCCTTGACATTCACCGGCAGTTCGAAGGGCACGTCCGGCCCAATCGGCTGCGCGCCGATGGTACCCGCCGCAATCTGGATATTCTGCTCGCGGATGGCGTTGGTGACGTCCGACGCATTCAGGCGATGGCTCGCCAGCTTGTTCGGGTCGAGCCAGACGCGCATGGCGTAATCGCCGCCACCAAACACCTCTACCTGCCCGATGCCGCCGAGACGCGCCAACTGGTCGCGCACGTTGATGAGACCATAATTGCGTAAGTAATTCACATCATAGCGCGCGTTGGGCGATAGCAAATGCACCACCATGATAAAGTCCGACGAGCTTTTCACCGTCGTCACCCCAAGCGACCGCACCACATCGGGCAGGCGCGGGGTAGCCTGCGCCACACGGTTCTGCACCAATTGCTGCGCGAGATCAGGGTCTGTCCCAAGCTTAAAGGTGACGGTGATTTTCATCATCCCGTCGGTCGTTGCCTGGCTGTCGAGATAGAGCATGTTCTCGACCCCGTTAATCTGCTCCTCGAGCGGCGCGGCGACGGTCTCGGCAATCACTTTCGGGTTGGCACCGGGATAAAACGCCGTCACCACCACGGAAGGGGGCACCACCTCGGGATATTCCGAGATCGGCAACAGGAACATCGAGATGCCACCCGCGATGAAAATGAAGAACGACAGCACCGCCGCCAGAATCGGGCGGTCGATAAAGCGATGGGAAATATCAAGACCGGCCATGTTATTTCGCTTCCGTGGCGGGGGTGGGGGCGGCGGGCGCATCGGCGGCCGCTGGGGGCGCCGGGGCCGCATCAAGCGGTGCAAGGCTACGCATATCGACCCGCTGCTCGCTGACGGTGGTGCCGGGGCGCTGCACACGTTGCAGGCCGCTCACCACCACCTGCTCCTCGGGCGAGAGGCCGGTTTCGATGATGGTCAGCCCTTCGCTGCTGCCGCCGAGCGTCACCTCGCGGTATTCGGCCTTATGATCCGCCCCCACCACCATCACGAACTTTTTGCTTTGGTCGGTGCCGATGGCGGCCGGGTTAATGAGAATCGCCTCGCTCGTGTCGGCCGAGCCGAGCTGCACCCGGGCATAAAGCCCGGGAATCAGGCTTGCGTCCTTGTTTGCCAGCAGCGCCCGCACGCGGATGGTGCCGCTGCCCGGCGTAATCTGGTTATCGAACGCATGAATGCTGGCCACCAGCGGCGCGCCGCCATTGCTGAGCGTCACCTCCACCGGAATCTCCTTCAGCTTCGCCGCGGGCACGCCCTGAATGCGGCGCAGATAGGTTTGCTCGTCCACATCGAAGCTGGCGTAAATGGGCGAAAGCGCCACGATGCTAGCGAGCAACGGCGGATTATTCGCCTGCACCAGATTGCCCACCGTCAGCTCCGCCCGGCTGATTTTGCCCGAGATCGGCGCCGTGATGCTCGTGTAGCTGAGGTTCACCTCGGCCGCTTTATCGTTGCCCAGCGCGCGGTCATAGGCGCTTTGCGCCGCATCCAGCTCGGCCCGCGAAATCGCTTTGCTGCCGACGAGCTTCTTCGCCCGGGCGAGCGCTGCCGTCGCCTCGGCCAGGGTGCCACGGGCACTGATGCGCGCCGCCTCATACGGGCGCGGATCAATGGTGAAAAGCAGCTGGCCCTTTTTCACCATGTCGCCATCCTTGAAGGCAACCTCGGTGATTTGCCCGCTCACCTGCGGGCGGATCTCGGTCGCGTGCACGGCCTCGAGCATGCCGGAGAACTGGCTCCACCGCACCACCGGTTTATGGAGGACGGTCGCCACGCTCACCGGCACACCGCCCGGCGGCGTCGCCCCGGCATCACCCGCCGGAGAGGTGCCGCGAAGGGCCAGCGCGTAATAGGCACCACCGCCCAGCAGCGCCACCACCAGCATCAGTTTAAACGGAAACCGGGATTTTTGAGAGATACTCGACACCATCACCACCCATCTTTTTAAGGCGCGCCCTCGGCTTGAGAGAGGCCCTTTTGGTAGATATTGCGAGGCAACATAACGCGAGTTGACCGTTCAGTCAAGCCAGGAATGGCGTTGACTTGACCGTCCGGTCAAGTGTATAGTCCGCCCATAGTCAGGAAGACGCATGAACGCCCAGGCCCGCAACACCCACCGCAAGCTGATCGATGCCGCCCACGCGCTCATCTGGGCCAATAGCTACGCGCATGTGAGTGTCGAGGATATCTGCCGCAAAGCGGGCGTGCGCAAGGGCAGCTTCTACCATTTCTTTCCCACCAAGTCCGACCTCGCTGCCGCCGCATTGAAGGATAAATGGGCCACGGGCTGCGCCACGTTCGACGCGATTTTGGCCAACCCGCATGGCCCGCGTGCGCAGCTGCGCGCCCTCTGCCAGGAAATTGCGCGTAAGCAGCAAGAAGCCTTCGAGGCCACGGGCACCGTGTGTGGTTGCCCCTATGCCACACTCGGCTCGGAAATGAGTGGCGACAACCAGGCGCTGCGCGCCCTCTCGAGCGAGATGTCGGAGAGTTTTCGTGGTTATTTCGAGCGGCTGCTGAAGGCCGCCGCCAAAGCGGGCGATATCCCCGCCCGCCATTTGCGCGAGACCGCGCGCGAGATGCATATCTATACCATCGGCGCAATGATGGAAGCGCGACTGACCGATAGTCTGGCCCCTGTCGGCCCGGCGCTCTATAAGGCGCTTGCCCGCATCAGCCGGCTTGCCTGAGGGAGTCTCCATGTCTGATTCGCTGAACCTGCTGCGCACCCGCCGCTCGACCGCGCTCAAGGACCTCACCGTCCCTGCGCCCGAGGGCGAGGCGCTGCACACCCTGCTCACCATCGCCACCCGCGTGCCGGATCATGGCAAGCTGTGCCCCTGGCGGCTGGTGCTGATTCGCGAGGCCGCCGCCCTGAAACTGGGCGAACTGGCGGCCGCCCGGCTTGCCGCCCTACAGCCCGAAGCGAGCGAGGCCGAACTGGCCTACGAGCAAAGCCGCTTCATTCGTGCCCCGCTCTGCATTGCCGTGCTTTCGACCCCCGTGGCCGCCCGCAAGCCCGTGTGGGAGCAGGAACTTTCCGCTGGCGCAGTGTGCATGAACCTGCTGCTGGCCGCCGAGGCGCTGGGGTTCGGTGCTAAATGGCTCACCGAATGGATGGCCTATGACGAGGCGCTGCGGGCCGCCATCGGCGGTGGGCCCGCCGACAAAATCGCCGGATTTATCTATCTGGGCACCAAAACCGCCGCCACACCCGACCGCGAACGCCCCACCCTCGCCGACGTGGTGCGAGAGTTGTATAGTCTTTCCTAACTCGTTTGGCCTATTTCTGCCATAGCGAATTGGGTTGAGCAGCTAGGAAAACTTTCTTCAGGTAGCCGTCTACCTGAAGAAAGTTTTTCGCCGCTGATCGAGCAAATTCGCATGGCCCGGAGGGTTGCGGAGAAATCGTCGTCCAGTCTGGTGAGCCGTTTGACAATAGCCCCGCTATTGTCGGCACGCCTCACCAAACTGGAACAACAATTTCTCCAGCAACAGAAATAGGCCAAACGAATTACGAAAGACTATAGTACCACGCGGCGGGGTCACGGAAACACGCATGTAATCGTGGTGCCTTCGCCGGGGGCGGAATCGACGACGACTTCGCCGCCATGCAGTTCCATAAAGCGTTTGACAAGGCTGAGCGACAGTACCGATTCGGTGCCCTTGGCATGCGCCCCACGGAAGAAGGGGTCGAACAGGGTGGCGCGCCGCTCGGCATCGAGGCCGGGGCCATTATCCGATACGCTAAGGCGCGTCTGCCCGCTTGCCTCGCGCGTCACTACCACGCGGATATGGCCGCGCGCTTTAGTCACCTTCACGGCGTTGGCCAGCAGGTTGATGAGAATCTGCTTCACGCGGGTTTCATCTGCCGTCAGGGTCTCGGCCCCTTCGGCCACCGCAACATCGATCGACAGCGCCTCGACCCGCAGCCGCTCGGAGAGCAGCGCCATCACCGCCTCGAGCGCGCCACGCACGGCGAAGGGTTTCACGTCGAGCTTCAGATACCCGGCCTCGATCGTCGCGAGGTCGATAATATCGCCGATGAGGGTGGTGAGCTGCTGCGCCGAGGCGTAAATCCCCTTCACGTAATCCTGCTGCGCGGCGTTGAGCGTGCCGACATATTCGCGCGCGAGCATTTCGGCAAAGCCTGAGATGCTGGTGAGCGGCGAGCGCAATTCGTAGCTCATATTGGCGAGGAACTCGGTCTTCATGCGGTCGGCGGCCTCGAGCGCTTCGGCCCGCTCGCGCAAACTGCGCTCGACCAGGGTGGAGTCCGTCACATCCGTAAAGCTGAGCAGGGTGGCCCCATCGGGCAGTGGCACGGCCGAACAATCGACGACGGAGCCATCCGCCCGCTCGAACCGCAGCGAGAGTTGCCGCCGCTGCAAAAACCGCGCAACGAGCTGTTCGAGATAGGTCGGCCAGTCATGCACCGCAAACAGCCCGCGCGCGCGCTCGAACAATTCGCGCATATGCGGTTCGGTGCGGGTGAAGTCTTCCTCCAGCTGCCAGAGCTTGCGAAACACCGGGTTGCACAGGGTCAGCCGTCCGGTTTCGGCAAACACGGCGACGCCTTCATGCAAATTATCGAGCGTTTCGCGCTGCACGGCGATCAGCGTATTATAGCTGCGCTCGAGCGCCAGGCGGTCGGTCACGTCCTCATAGGCGAAGAGAATGCCGCCGAGCGCATGTGGAATCGCGATGACGCGCAGTGTGCGCCCATCCGGCAGGTAGAAGAACTCCTCCGACGGTTCGATGAGGGCGGTGAACAGCCGCAGCTGCGCTTGCTTGAAGGCTTTGAAATTAGCCTGCTCCGGCAGTTTGCGCTTCTCGCGCATCACCTCGAGCACGTCGCCATAGCCGGGTTCGGTATCGAGCCAATGCTCGTCCATTTTCCACAGATTCACGAAGGCAAAATTGTAAAACTTCAGGCGCGTATCCTGCCCGTAAATCGCCATGGCGGCGGTGGAGCTTTCGAGCAGGTCGCTCAAGGCCGAAACATGGCGCTGAATCTCCTCCTGCGCCGCCTCCAGCTCGCCGATATAGGTGGCGTAGCCCATGACCCCCTCGCCCTTCACCGGCACCTCGCGGATGCGGTAGAGCTTGCGCTCGCCACCGAGGATGATGTGGCGACGCTCCATTTGTTCCACCCCGGTCTCGAGCGCTTTTTGCGCCAGCGCGCGGTGGCCGCGATAAAGCTCGAGGCTGGCGATATCCTCGGCGCCGTCGCTCACCTCCTCGGCGATTTCGGTGAAGGCCAGGTTGCAGTAGGTGATGTTGAGCTGTTCGTCGCGCTGCCACATGGGGTTGGGGGCGGCGTTCAGGATGTTCGAGCTGCGCCGTGCCTCGGCCTTGAGGCGTGCGTTTTCGGCAATCAGGCGCGCCTGCTCCTCGGCAATGGGAGCCGTCGCAGCAGCAGGGGGAGGAGCTTTGCGGAACAAACGGGCGAGCATGGCCCCGAGCCTACCGCACCGCACCCGCTTGTCACGCGAAAGCTGCAGGATCGCCAATCCCCCGGCTTATTTTTTCATGGGTTGTGCCGGAATCCATGAGTAAGGCCGGGGAA
>CAZUOS010000094.1:0-5910 GCA_964621415.1 uncultured Azospirillum sp. | reverse complement strand
GCCTGCGCGTTTGGCCAGCGACTTTTCATGGCTTATCGTGCACTGCAACATAAGCCTAAGGGCATCCACGGGTTGATATAAATCAAGTGCACGCATCAGTAGAGTATGTTACTTTGCCAAAAAACGGGGGACGGAGATGCAGGAAGCAATCCCACTAACCGGCAAGGAGCGCCGCTTTTCCGACGATGAGTTCATCGTCAGCAAGACCGACACGCGCGGCATCATCACCTATGCGAACGACGTGTTCCTACGTATTGCCGATTACCGGCTCGAGGAAGTGCTCGGCAAACCCCACAACATGATCCGCCACCCTGGCATGCCACGCTGCATCTTCAAGTTCTTGTGGGATCGCATTAAATCCGGCAACGAGGTGTTTGCCTACGTCAACAACCGCACCAAGTTCGGCGACCATTACTGGGTCTTCGCCCACGTCACCCCAAGCTACGACGACGCTGGGCAAATCATCGGATTTCACTCCAACCGCCGCTCCCCCACACCGGCCAGCATCGCCAAAGTGTCGCCGCTCTATCAGCAGCTACGCGCGATGGAAGATGCCGCGCCCACGCCACAACAAGGGGTTGCAGCCTCGAGCGAGGCCTTAACACAGTGGGTGAACGCCAACGGGGGCAATTATGACGCGCTTATCCACACTCTCTAAGGTACAAGTCGCCTGGATGGCCGGGGCCGCCCTGCAATTGCTGGCGCTCGTGTGGCCACAGCATGGCATGCTGCTCGCCGGCATTTCGCTGCTGGCGCTGCTCGCGGGCTGGTTCCTGCTGCACCATCACCGGCAGGATTTACTCGCCATCCGCAATATCTGCGATGCCGCCTCGCACGGGCAGATGGAAGCACGCATCCAGCTCACCCACGCGCGGGGTGAAATGCTCGAGATGATGAACGCCGTCAACCGCGTGATCGACGTGGCCGACGCCTATATCCGCGAATCCTGCGCCAGCTCCGATCATGCCGCGCGCGGGCTGTTTTATCGGCAAATCCTGCCAAGCGGGCTGCGTGGCAGCTGGCGTAAGGGCGCCATCGCCCTCAACCAATCCTCGGCGCAGGTGCGCACCAACCTCATCACCACCGTGCGCGCAGCGGGCGAGCGGCTGGAGGCGAGCGTCGCCGACACCATCGCCAAGCTGGGCCATGCCATTGGCGAACTGCAAGGCACCTCCGCATCGCTCAGCGGCATTGCCAGCACCGGCAGCACGCGCGCCAACCTGCTCTCCTCTGCCACGCAGGAAACCATGCAAAGCATGGGCAGCATCGCCGCTGCGGTCGAGCAAATGACCGCCGCCATCCGCGAAATCAGCCAACAGGTAAACCAAACCAGCGCCATCGCCCGCGAAGCCTCGACGGAAGGCGAAAAAACCCGCGAGATCCTGCAAAGCCTGGTCTCGAGCGCCGAGAAAATCGGCGAGATTACCGGCCTCATCAACAACATCGCGAGCCAGGTGAACCTGCTGGCGCTCAACGCCACCATCGAGGCGGCACGCGCGGGCGAGGCCGGGCGCGGCTTTGCCGTGGTCGCCGCCGAGGTGAAAGCGCTCGCCACCCGCACCACCCAAGCCACCGAGCAGGTGGATCGCTACATCCAGCAAACCCGTAACGAAGTCTCCCGCACCAGCGAGGCGCTCAGCGGCATCCTGAATCGGATGGAATCGGTCAACCAGGCGTCGGTGGTGGTTGCCGCCGCGGTCGAGGAACAAAGCGCCACCACGCTCGAAATCTCGAACAGCCTGCAACGCACCAACGCCACCGCGCGCGAGTTCAACACCTCCGTCGGCGCCATGGCCGAAGCCTCGCAGCAAACCCAGCACGCGGCGGGCAGCATGGAAGCCTCCTCCGGCGCACTGGCCGAAGCCTCCACCCAGCTCAAACAGCAAATCGACAGCTTCCTCAAAAGCCTGCAACAGGCGTAACAAATATAGTCCTTTGAACGGTGCTTTCTACCCACACGCCTCGAGCAGCACGCGCTCGATTTGGGCCAGTTTGGCGGGGTGGTCGACCTTCATGCCATAGGCATCCTTCACATAGAACACGTCCACCGCGCGGGTGCCGTAGGTGGCGATATGCGCCGTCATCACCTGCAGCTGACATTCGGCCAGTGCGCCGAGCATCGTGTAAAGCAGGCCGATTCGGTCGCGCGCATTCACCTCGAGCACCGTTGCCACCGCGCTGGCCTTCGTGTCCATAAACACCGAGGGCGTCACCTCCACCGCGCGACCAAGCCCCACCATCCGCCGTTTGGGCAATTCGCTGGCAAAGTCAATCGCCCCGCGTAAGCCCCGCGCAATCAGCATCGGTAGCGGGGCCAGCCGTTTCGCATCGCCTGCGAAGCTTTCGCCTTTGGCATCCTGAATGGCGAACGTGGCAATCATCACCCCGTCGCCCAGCACCCAACTGCGCGCCGAAACAATGCTCGCCCCGCTCCAGGCCATGGCCCCGGCCAACACGCGCAACCCCTCGGCCTGTTGCGGCATGGCGATGGTCACCTCGCTCACCGCGCGGTAGGGATCATGCGTCATCACCAGCGCCGGGGCGGCCTGCCCATCGCCTGCCTGCAACCATTGCCCATAGGCCTCGATGCTTGCCAACTGCTCGGCCAGGGGCCGGTGCCACCAGCTAGCAGGTAGCGCCTGCGCCAACAGCCGTGCCGCTGCCGCCTGCCAGCCCGGAGCCACCTCGCGCAGCAGGCGCGCCTGCTGCTCGGGCCGCGACACAGGATGCGTCAGCCCCAGGCCCATTTCGCCCATGGCGCGGTGGAACAGATCGCGCAGCAGCCCACCCTTCCACGGGTTCCAGATTTTAGGCCCCACGGCCTTGATGTCGGCAACGGTCAGCAGCAGCAACAGCCGCAACCGCTCGGGCGATTGCACACGGGCGACAAAATCCTCAAGCGTCTGCGGGTCGTCGAGGTCGCGCTTGGTCGCAGTTTCACTCATATAGAGGTGATGCTTCACCAGCCACGCCGCAAGCGCCGCCGGGGCGGCGCCAAGGCCCAGACGCCGCGCGATATGCTCCACCATTGCCTCGCCTTTTTCGGCGTGGGCGCCGCCCGTGCCCTTGGCGATATCGTGACACAGCATGGCCACATAAAGCGCCGCCCGCTCGCTGATTTCGCGCGCCACCCGGGTCGAGAGCGGCGCGTCCTTTTCGGCCGCCCCGGCCTCGATCGCCGCCAGATGGCCAATCGCCACCAGCGTATGCTCGTCCACCGTATAGGTATGATACCCATCATACTGCATCATGCCGGTGATGCGCCCAAACTCGGGAATCACCGCCCCGAGCACCCCCATATCGCGCATGCGCGTCAGCGCCGCTTCCGGCGCTTTGGAAGAGAGCATCATGCGCAGCAACCCTTGCTGCGCCTCAGCCTCGAACGGCAGACGGCGCGCCAGCTCGGGCAGGGCGCGGTGAATCAACAACCGCGCCCGGGGATGGATGGAAAGCCCCGTCTGCTGCGCCGCCAGAAACAGCGTCACCGCCCGTACCGGCGTTTCGGCCAGCACCGTTTCAGCGCTGAACTGCAGCCGCCCCCCGCGGCTCTCAATCCCCTCGGGCAAGCTGGCGAGCACCTCGTCGCTCACGAAGGGTGTGGGCGGCACCCGCAGCTTTTCCTCCTCGAGCACGGCGCAGAAAATCCGCGTCAGCATGCCCACCTCGCGCGCGTAATGGAAATAGCGCAGCATCAAGGCTTCGGCTTTTTCCTGCGTGGTCTTGCCGGGGAAATGCAGCGCCGTCGCACATTGGGTTTGCAGGTCGAAGCCCAGCCGTTCCTCTGCCCGCCCACGGGTGAGATGCATCAGCGCCCGCAGGGTCGAGAAAAATAAATACGCCTCTCGGAACTGCTTCCATTCCGCTTCCGTGAGCAAATCGCCGCGCACCAGCCCGCGCGCCTGCGTAATCCCATAGCAATAGCGCGACAGCCACGTCAGCGTATGCAGATCGCGTAGGCCGCCTTTACCTTCCTTGATATTCGGCTCGAGCATAAAGCGCGAATCGCCCCATTTGCGATGCCGCTTATCGCGCTCCGCCAATTTCGCCGCCACGAATTGCTGCGGGGCCTGGCCCATCACCTCCGCCCGCAGGCGACGCTTCAACACCCGATAGCCCGCCCGGTCGCCCGCCACATAGCGCGCATCCATCAGCGCTGCCGCGATGGTGGCATCCCCCCGCGCCGCCACAATGGTTTCCTCGGCCGTGCGCGTAGCATGGCTGATCGGCACCTGCTGATCCCACCATTGCTGCAACAGCGCAATCAGCGGCGCTTCCCCGGCGCGCGGCGCCATTCCTTCGGGCACCAGCAGCAACAGATCCACATCCGAGAAAGGAAACAGCTCGCTACGCCCATAGCCCCCCACCGCAATCAGCGTCACCGCCGCTTCGGGTGGCAAGGCTTCGGCCAGCAAGGCGTCGGTCGCCTGCGTCAGTGCCCGCCACAGCGGCTGAATGCGTGGCTGCGCCAGAAACGCCGCGAAGGCCTCCTGCCGGGCGGCACGGTAACGTTCCAACGCTGTCTCAGAAGGGGAAGCCATCCCCCGCTTATACCGCACCCCGCCCCGCTTGCCAAAGGGCAAAACCATTGCCGCCCGGAACCCCCGTGCCATAAGGCATAGTCTTTCCTAATGAAATGGACCTATTTCTGTTGCTGGAGAAATCGTCGCTCCGATTCGGCGAGACGTGCAGGCAATAGTGGGGCTATTGTCAAACGGCTCGTCGGACCGGGCGGCGATTTCTCCGCAACAGAAATAGGTCCATTTCATTAGGAAAGACTATACCATGCGCCGCTTCCGCTCCCATCACCCGCAACGCACCGCGTTCGCCTATATGCTGATCTCCACCACGGCGTTCTCGGCCATGAGTGTCGCCGTGCGCCTGGTTGCGGATCACTTAAGCGCCAGTGAAATCGTCGCCCTGCGCAATGCCCTCACCCTGCTATTGCTTGCCCCCGTTGCCCTGCGCCATCGCGGCGCGCTGCTACGCACCCGCCGCCTCAAGGCCCATGCCTGGCGCGGCGCCATCGGCGCCATCGGCATGCTCACCTGGACCTATGCCCTCACCGTCATGCCGCTCACCCATGCCACCGCGCTCAGCTTCGTCGCCCCCATGCTCACCACGCTCTTTGCCATGCTCTACTTCAAGGAGCATGCAGGCCCGCGCCGCTGGCTGGCGCTCTGTGCCGGGTTAGCGGGCGTGCTACTCATCCTGCGCCCCGCCGCCGAGGGGTTCGACTGGCACGCCCTCATCGTCATCGCGGCCACCACCGCCTGGGCCACCACCGCCATGTTCGTCAAATCCCTGAGCCAGACGGAACCGCCCTTGCGTATGGTGCTCTATATGAACCTGTTCATGTGCCTCATCGCCGCGCCCTTTGGCGTCGCCCACTGGCAAACGCCCGACCTGCGCGGCTGGGGCGTGTTGCTCTTCACTGCCGCCAGCTCCATCGCCATGCATTTCGCCGCCGCGCGGGCCTATGCGCTGGCCCCTCTCGTCACCCTCATGCCGCTCGATTTCTCACGTCTGGTGATCACCGCCATCCTCGCCTATTTCCTGTTTGGCGAAACCAGCGACTGGCATAGCTGGGTGGGGGCCGCCATCATCCTCGGCAGCGCCGCCCTCATGGCCCGACGCGACCTGAAAGACGCCGGCGAAGTGCAATAGCGCATCACTGCGGCAGAAATTACCCCCTTCGCCACCTTTCCACGCGGCTTCCTGCCCGCCTGTGGCCAAAAAACCTGCTAGAGTGGGCACGAACCAGAGAGCCCCTTATGTCCGCCGCCGAACCCATGCCCGCCTTGCCCCCCACCCTCGACGAACAGCAGATCCTGACCTATCTGCGCCAACACCCGGAGTTCCTTTCCGAACACCCGGACCTGTTCGAGGTGCTCACCCCCCCCGCCCAACAGC
>CAZUOS010000093.1:2727-6036 GCA_964621415.1 uncultured Azospirillum sp. | reverse complement strand
GGCGGCAGGGGGTGGGCCGCCGCCTGATGGCCGCCCTGGCCCAGCGCGCCTTGACCGAGGATCGGCACTGGATCTCGCTGACGGTGTTGCGCAAGAATCGCGCTGCCCGCGCTTTTTACGAGGCGCTTGGTATGCAGTCTGTCGCGGTGGATTTTTTTGCCATGGGCCCGGCCGGTATCGCGCGCTGCGCCGCGATTGCTTCGGCGCTTGACTCTCCGGGCTAACCTCCCATATATGCGATTCCCCCCTGATGGATAAGCTGTCGGGCGCGGTAAGCATAGATGTTTGAGGCGGGCGTGCCTGCCAGTGGTGTAGCGATGACAAACGACGTAATTTCCATCCGTGGCGCGAAGCAGCATAACCTCAAAAATATCGACCTCGATATTCCCAAAAACCAACTGGTGGTCATTACCGGCCTCTCCGGCTCTGGCAAATCGAGCCTCGCGTTCGATACGCTCTATGCCGAGGGGCAGCGGCGCTATGTCGAGAGCTTGTCGGCCTATGCGCGCCAGTTCCTCAACATCCATGATAAGCCGGATGTGGAGAGTATCGACGGCCTGTCGCCCGCTATCGCCATCGACCAGAAAACGACCAGCAAAAACCCGCGCTCGACCGTCGGCACCGTGACCGAGATTTACGACTATCTGCGCCTGCTCTATGCGCGTGCGGGCGTGCCCTATTCGCCGGCGACCGGGCTTCCCATCGAGTCGCAAACCGTGAGCCAGATGGTGGATGCGATTAAGGCGCTGCCGCTTGGCACTAAGCTGCATCTGCTGGCCCCCATCACCCGTGGGCAAAAGGGCGAGCACCGCAAAGAGGTGCTGGCGCTCGCCAAGCGCGGCTTCACCCGCGTGAAGATCGATGGCGAAATGCACGAAATTGCCGAGATGCCGACGCTCGATAAAAATAAAAAGCACGATATTTCCGTCGTCGTCGATCGCATCAAGCTGAGTGACGACCTCGGCAACCGCCTCGCCGATTCCATCGAAACCGCGATTGGGATTTCGGAGGGGTTGGTGCAGGTGGAAGTGGTAGAGGCAGTCACCAGTCACCAGTCACCAGTCACCAGTAAAAAAGGAAGCAAGAACGCTACACTGGAGACTGGAGACTGGAGACTGATGACTTTCTCCTCCAAATTCGCCTGTCCGGTCTCCGGCTTCACGTTGGCCGAGATCGAGCCGCGTTTGTTCAGCTTCAACAGCCCGTTTGGGGCCTGCCCCACCTGCGATGGCCTCGGCACCAAGTTGCATTTCGAGGAAGCGCTGATTGTGCCGGATGCAAACCTAAGCCTCGCCACGGGGGCGATTGCGCCCTGGGCCACCGGCCACGCGAAGTTCTATCAGCAAGCGCTCGAGGGGCTCGCCAAGCATTATAAGTTCAGCATGAGCACGCCGTTCCGCCAGCTGCCAGAGGAGATTCAGCAAAAAATTCTTCATGGCTCGGGCGAGGAGGTGGTCAAAATCACCTATTTCGATGGGGTGCGCAGCTTCCACAGCAATAAACCGTTCGAAGGCGTAATCGGCAATTTGCAGCGTCGCTGGGCCGAGACCGACTCCGATTCCGTGCGCGACGATATGGCGAAATATCAGGCCGCAAGCCCCTGCGACGATTGCCACGGCGCACGCCTGAAGCCCGAGGCGCTGTGCGTGAAGGTGGGCGATCTGCACATCGCGGAAGTGACGGCGATGCCGATTGATAAAGCGGTGGAATGGTTCGCGGCCCTGCCTAAAAAACTCAGCAAAAAGCAAAACCAGATTGCTGAAAAAATCCTCAAGGAAATCCGCGAGCGCTTGGGATTCCTGCAGAATGTGGGCCTCGATTACCTCACTTTGAGCCGCGAATCCGGCACGCTTTCGGGCGGGGAATCGCAGCGAATTCGCCTCGCATCGCAGATTGGCTCGGGCCTTTCGGGTGTCGTCTATGTGCTCGATGAGCCGTCCATCGGCCTGCACCAGTGCGACAACGAACGGCTGCTCGGCACCCTCGTGCATTTGCGCGAGCTGGGCAATACCGTGATTGTGGTGGAGCATGACGAAGACACGATGCGCCATGCCGATTACCTCATCGATATGGGCCCCGGCGCGGGGGTGCATGGCGGGCTGGTAGTGGCCGAGGGGACGCCGCAGGAAGTGATGGCGAATAAAAAATCCATCACCGGGCAGTATCTTGCGGGCACACGGATGATCGCGGTGCCGAAGGAGCGTCGCAAAGCCAGCAAAAGCCGCAAAATCACCATTCGTGGCGCGCGGGCGAACAATTTGCGCAACATTAATGTCGAGATTCCGTTTGGGCTGTTTACGGCGGTTACAGGCGTTTCGGGTGGGGGCAAATCCAGCCTCGTGATCCAGACGCTGTATAAGGCCGTCACCAAGCGTCTGCATGGCACGAAAGTGACCCCTGGCGCGCATGACGCGATCGAGGGGCTGGAGCATATCGACAAAATCATCGAGATCGACCAATCGCCGATTGGCCGCACGCCGCGCAGTAACCCCGTCACCTATACGGGCGCGTTCCAGCCGATTCGTGACTGGTTCGCCGGGCTGCCGGAGGCGAAATCGCGCGGTTATGCGGCTGGGCGTTTCAGCTTCAACGTCAAAGGCGGGCGGTGTGAGGCGTGTCAGGGCGATGGCATGATTAAAATTGAGATGCATTTCTTGCCGGATGTGTACGTCACCTGCGACCAGTGCAAAGGCGCGCGCTATAACCGCGAAACGCTCGAGGTGAAGTATAAGGACAAATCCATCGCCGACGTGCTGAACATGACGGTCGAGCAGGCGAGCGAGTATTTCACGAGCCACCCGACCATCCGCGAGAAGCTTGTGGCGTTGCAGGAAGTGGGCTTAGGCTATATTCGCCTTGGGCAATCGGCCACCACGCTTTCGGGCGGCGAGGCGCAGCGGATTAAGCTGGCGAAAGAGCTCTCCAAACGCGCCACCGGCAAAACCTTGTACATCCTCGATGAACCAACAACGGGGCTCCATTCCGAAGATATCCAGAAACTGCTGCAAGTGCTGCATAAACTGGTGGATTCTGGCAACACCATTGTGGTGATCGAGCATAACCTCGATGTTATCAAGACCGCCGATCACCTGATTGATATTGGCCCCGGTGGCGGCAACAAAGGCGGCAAACTGGTCGCCATGGGCACGCCCGAGGAAGTGGCCGCGACGGCTGGTTCCGTCACGGGTAAATACCTAAAGCCGCTGCTATCGAAAAAGCTGGTGAAATCAGCCCCGGAAGAGGCTTCGTCGCCGCGTAAGGCGGGGGCTAAGGCCGCCGCAGGCAAAGCCAAGCGCAAGGTGGCATAGG
>CAZUOS010000093.1:1284-2627 GCA_964621415.1 uncultured Azospirillum sp. | reverse complement strand
GGGCTTACTCCGCCATCAGTGCTAGTGCATCGTAGGGCTGGATCGTGTTTTCGTAGAGCGCGCGGCCAAGGATAATCCCCTCGATACCGCTGCCGGCGCGCGCTTTCACCGCGCGCAAATCCTCGATCTTGCCGATACCGCCGGAGAGAATCACCGGAATGCGGATGGCTTCTGCCAGCGCGGCGGTTTCCTCGACATTCGGGCCTTCGAGCGTGCCGTCGCGGGCGATGTCGGTGTAAATGATCGCGGCGACGCCCGCATCCTCGAACATCCGCGCCAGCTCGACCGCGCGCAGGCTGCTCGCCTTCACCCAGCCCTCAACCGCGACCATACCCTCGCGCGCATCAATCCCCACGGCGATTTTGCCAGGATGCGCCTTCGCCACTTCCTTCACCAGTGCGGGATTTTTAACCGCTGCCGTGCCGAGGATCACGCGGGAGATCCCCGCCTCGAGCCAATGCTCGACGCCCGCGCGGTCGCGGATGCCGCCGCCCAGCTGCACCGGCATCTCGACCGCTTGCAAAATGTTCGCGACCACCGCGCGATTCACCGACGCGCCGCTGACCGCCCCGTTCAAATCCACCACATGGAGATAGGCGAAGCCCGCCGCCTCGAACCGGCGCGCCTGCGCGGCCGCGTCTTCGTTATACACGGTCGCGGCGTTCATATCGCCCTTGAACAGGCGCACGCATTTTGTGTCTTTGAGGTCGATGGCGGGGTAGAGTTTCACTGAGTCTCCAGTCACCAGTCACCAGTCACCAGTTTCCGGTGCGCCATACTGGCGACTGGTGACTGGCGACTGGAGACTAAATCAAGTTAGAAATTGGTTCGAGCTTCTTATAGAAAAAATGCCCGCTCACCATGTTGGCGTTGACGAACTCGTAATAGGGCATGGTGCCCCATTCGGTATAGCCATGGCTGCGGTAGACCTCGAGCGCGCGGGCTTGCGTTTCGCGCACGGAGATGTTGATGACGGCGAAGCCTTCCTTGGCGGCTTCGCGCTCGGCGGCATCGAGCAGCATGGGGGCGAGGCCGTGGCCGCGTGCCCAGGGGGCGACGAAATGTGCCTCGATACTGGCGGCGAAGGCGGTGGTTTCCTTCGACTTGCTGGGTTTTAGCAGTTGGATCGACCCGGCGATGACATGATCGAGCCGCGCCACGAACAACGTGCGCGTGGGCACCATCACCACGCCGCGCCAGTAGGATTCAAGCGTTTCGCGCTGAGGCGGGGTTAGCCAGTTGAAGCCGATCCCGTCGCGGATCTCGTCTTCCGTCGCGATGCAAAGCTCCAGCAGCTCGTTCTCGCTGAGGCTGGTCTTTTTCTCGACCGAGAGCTTATGGGC
>CAZUOS010000093.1:0-1184 GCA_964621415.1 uncultured Azospirillum sp. | reverse complement strand
GTCTCGATGAACTGGCGGATCAGGCGTAAGCCCGCCGCTTGGCTCTTTTCGGGGTGGAACTGCGCGCCCAAAATATTGTCGCGGCCGATGAGTGCCACAACCTCCCCCCCATAGTCAACGGTGGCGAGCACTTCTTCGGGCTTGCAGCCGGTGGCGGCGTAAGAATGGACGAAATAGACGAAGTCTCCTGAGGCGTGATTCGTGGTTCGTGGTTCGTGGTTCGTGTAGTGCAGGCGGTTCCAGCCCATGTGGGGGATGCGAAGGGCAGGGTCATTGGGCGTCAGCATACGCACCTCGCCCTGGAACCAGCCAAGGCCCTCGTGGGTGCCGTGCTCGTGCCCGCGCGCAAACAACATCTGCATGCCGACGCAAATGCCGAAGAAGGGCTTTTTCTGTTCGAGTACGGCGTCTTCGAGCGCGGCGCGCGTGCCGGGCAGGGCGCTGAGGCCCGCCATGCAATCCGCAAAAGCACCGACGCCAGGCAGCACGATATGCGTGGCCTCACGCAGCGCCGAGGCATCGGTGATGATCTCGAGCGTTGCCCCTTCGGGCAGTTGGCTCATGAAGGCTTTGCGGACGGAGTGAAGATTTCCCGCGCCGCAGTCGATGATGGCGATGTGGGTCACGCGGCGCACTCGTGGTAGCGGCGCTCGGCCAGCATGGTGGATTCCGCCGCAAGCACGCCCGCGAGGCGATAGCCGCGCTGCGTGAGCCGCCAGCCTTGCAGGTCGCGCCAGTGGAAGGCGAGCATCAGTTGTAGCCAGAACTGGAGCAGGCCGGATGAAATCTCGGAGAGGTGCAGCCCCTCAGCCAGCACCGAAAGCGCGATCGCCGCGATGACATACAGCCCCAACAGTACCCATTGCCGCGCCATCAGCATCCACACACCGCCGAGCAGCAACGCCCCCCACGAGAATCCCTCGCGCAGCAGCACCATGCGCTCGGCAGGCTCGGCAGCCTCGGGTTTTTCGTAAACGGTGAAGATGCGCTCGCGTGTGAACATGGGGATTCCGATTAATGGTTGATACTAATGTCGCGTCAGCACGCCCTTGGTGGAGGGCACGCTGCCTGCCTTGCGCGCATCGAGGGTGATGGCTTCGCGCAGCGCCCGGGCGATGCCCTTATAACAGCTCTCGACGATATGGTTGTTGTTGGTGCCATAGAGCGTTTCGAGATGGTGCGTC
>CAZUOS010000092.1:0-6098 GCA_964621415.1 uncultured Azospirillum sp. | reverse complement strand
GGTGCGGGGTGCCGAAGCGTGCGACATGATGCAGGCGATGAATACCGGCCATGAGGGATCGCTCACGACCATTCACGCCAACCACCCGCGCGATGCGCTGGCGCGGCTTGAGAACATGATTATGATGGCTAATCTGGGGCTACCGATGTCGGCCATTCGACCGCAGATTGCCTCGGCGATTCACTTGATTGTGCAAATCAGCCGGATGCGCGACGGGCATCGCCGCGTTACCTTTGTCTCGGAGGTGATCGGCACCGAGTCCGACGTGATTACCATGCAGGATCTGTTCACGTTCCAGCCCAAGGGCGAAGGGCCGGATGGAAAAATCCAGGGCGAGTTTAAGTGGACGGGGATTATGCCGCGCTTCGTGCGTCGCGTCGGCTATTACGGACAGGCGGACGTGCTCTCCGCCGCGTTGGGTGTAAAACTGCCGAAATAATGGATGGGAGGGGTGGCGCTGCATCAGTCTTGGTGCCGTCATCCTGAGACTTATGCATAAACTTCCTTTGCAGGCGCGCGGCCTCACGCAAACTTGGCGGCTTCTTCGGCAGCGCGGATGACGGCTTTCGCTTTGTTGACGCTTTCCTGATATTCCGCTTTCGCATCGGAATCGGCGACGATGCCGCCGCCAGCCTGCACATGCACCATGCCATCCTTGACGAGCGCAGTGCGCAGGGTGATGCAGGTATCCATGGTGCCATTGGCCGAGAAATAGCCAACACAGCCGCCATAATAGCTGCGGCGGACGGGCTCTAGCTCGTCGATAATCTCCATGGCGCGGATTTTCGGCGCGCCCGAGACCGTGCCTGCTGGGAAGCCCGCGATGAGTGCGTCCACCGCGTCGTATTTCGGGTCGATGCGGCCTTCCACGTTGCTCACGATATGCATTACGTGGCTGTAATGCTCGATGATCATGCGCTCGGTCACGCGCACATCGCCCGCTTGTGCCACCCGGCCCACATCGTTACGGCCAAGGTCGAGCAGCATGAGATGCTCGGCCAGTTCCTTGGGGTCGGCCAGTAGTTCGGCGGCGAGGCTCGCGTCCTCGGCCTTGGTTTTTCCGCGCGGCCGTGTGCCGGCAATGGGACGGATGGTGACGGTGCCATCGCGCAAGCGCACGAGGATCTCGGGCGACGAGCCGACCAGCGCATAGCCACCGAAATTGAGGTAGAACAAAAACGGCGAGGGGTTGAGGTGCCGCAGCGCGCGGTAAAGCGCCACCGGCGGCAGCTCGAACGGGGCGCTGAAGCGCTGGCCCAGCACCACCTGGAAAATATCCCCGGCGGCGATGTATTCGCGCGCGCGGGCAATCATGTCGGCGTGTTCGGCTTCGCTCATGTTGCTGACGAACTCGCGCTTCGTCGTCGGCACGTCCTGATAGTAATGGCGCTGGTCGAGCGGGCCTTGCAGCGTGCGAGCGAGCTTCTCGAGGCGGGCGCAGGCGGCGTCATAGGCCGCGTCGGCATCGCCTCCCGTGGTCCAGATGGGCGCGATGAGGTAGACCACGCCATCCACCGCGTCGAAAATCAGCTGCGTGCGGGGGCGGATGAAGCAAGCATCCGGCACGCCGATCGTGTCGGGTTTGGTGTCGGGCAGGCGCTCCATGCGCTTCACCATGTCGTAGCCCATATAGCCGATGAGGCCTGCGGCCATCGGCGGCACGCCATCGGGCAAATCCATCCGGTGCTCGCGCACCAGGCGGCGCAGCGTGCTCAGGCTGTCATCCCATGCGGATTCAAAGCTCTCCTCGGCAAAGGGCGGGGTGGTACTGATTTCCGAGCGGTTGCCGAAGCAGCGCCACATCATGTCGGGGTCAAGCCCGAGGATGGAATAGCGCCCACGGCTCTCGCCCCCCTCGACCGATTCGAGCAGAAACGACGGCGACTCCGCATGCGGCAGCTTCAGTAGCGCCGAGACGGGAGTTTCGAGATCGTTCACGCGTTGGGTATAGACAATCTGCGGCTTGCCGGCTTCATACGCGGCGCGGAAAGTTTCGCGAGAGGGGTGGAAGGTGAGGGGCATGGGGCTATGAGGTTGGGGGGTGGCTAGGAGTTGAGTATGTCGCACAGCTTCCAGAGCGCCAGCTCCCCCCTTGAGGGGGAGCCAAATCCCTCTTGGGATTTGGTGGGGGGTAGCGATGCTGGAATTATCCCCCCACCAAAATCGCTTAAGGGGCGATTTTGGCTCCCCCTCAAGGGGGGAGCTGGCGCTCTGGAAGCTGAGTTCTATTTCTAGGTTAGATTACTCCTCTTTCGCTGGGGCGCGCATGATCTCGGGATTAATGCTCACCCGGTGGCGTTTGGCGAAGGCCTGATAGGCAGCGTTCTGCACCTCGCTGGTTAGGGCTTCCGCGGCTTTCTGGCTGGTTTTGTCGTCGAGCCTCACGCTGGCGGCCTCGGGCAGATGGGTGGCAGTGACCACCGCGATTAACTGATCGCCATTCGGCAGGGCGAGCGGCCCGGCCACTTCGCCCACCGCATGCTCGAACAAGGCTTCCTGCAGGGCAGGGGGCACGTCGCTACGCGCTGCCTCCTTCGCGCCGGTGGGGCGCGCCACGCGGCTCACCATGCGGTGCGCGAGGTTCATGCTGCTGGTGACTGCCTGCCAGTTGGGCGATTTGGCCAGTGCTTCCTTCACCTCCAGCGCTTTTTTGCTGGCGGCATCGGCGGCTTGTTCCTTCAGCACTTGCTGCTTCACATCGGCGGCGACGGTTTCATAGGGCTTGGCCGAAGGCGGCGTCACCTTACTCACCGAGAGAATCAGCCGCGCGCCGCTTTTGAGGGTGAGCAGGTTCGAGATTTCCCCTTCGGAAAGGGTGAAGGCCTGCTTCACCGCCACTTTGGCGGCTTCATCGGGGCTCGAACGCTCCATCTCGGCGGTCACGTTCTCGAGCTTTTTCGGCGCCACGATGAGCCCTGCCGCGCGGAAGGCTTCCTCGCGCGTTTTACCGGCGGCGAGCGCATCCTCCACATTGTTGCTGAGGTTGAGGAGGATTTCATCGCGGTGCAGGTCGCGCAGCTTCATGCGCAGCAGTTTTTCGTTGAGATCCGGGTGCGCCTTCGCGCCTTCCTCGATCATCGAGGGCGTCAGCCGACGATCCACCAGATCCTCGACATCCGAAGGGGTGAGGAGCACATACTCGATCGAGCGTTGTTCCGGCACCTGATAGCGCTGCACCTTGTTTGCCTCGTAATAGGCTTTGAGGTCTTCTTCCTTCGGCGCGGTGCCATCGCTGCGGGCGGGCAGGGTAATCAGCGCCGCGTCGCGCGTTTCTCCGGCGATGCGCGCCTCCAGCCGGGTGAGGGCTTCCGGCGGGGTCACGTCCTTCATCTCCAGGCTATCGGCCAAAAAGGCGGCGGCCACGTCCTGCTTGCTTTGCTCCACCAGGCCAGCTTCGGCGGTTTTATCCTTGCCCATGCGCGCGGCGTAGAGGGCCGCGTCGAACTTGCCGTTTTTATCCTGAAACGCCTTCATCTCGGCAATGCTGCGCGCCGCCAGTTCGTCGCCCACGTAAAGCCCGAGATCATGCAGGCTCAGCGTCGTCAGGCGTTGCTGCACCATTTGCCGAATGGCCATTTCCGCTAGCTTTTGCTCGGGAATACCACTAATGCCCATGCTTTGAAGCTGGCTTTGCAGCAGTCGCGCCGCGTGCTGAAATTGCGGAATCGTGATCGCCGCGCCATCCACCTTCGCCGCATAGCTGCTGCCATGCTGACGCACCATGTCGCCCACGCCCCAAATGCCGAACGCCACAATCAAAAGCCCCATCAACAGCTTGGAGGCAAAACTTTTGGAGAGGGCGCGCATGGAGTCAAGCATGGATAAAGCTCTCAAGGGAAATGGCGGACAGGGAGGGATTCGAACCCTCGATGGAGTTACCCCCATGCCAGTTTTCGAGACTGGTACCTTCAACCACTCGGTCACCTGTCCGCACGTTGTCTAACGACTTGTTTTCACTCTCTTCTAGCGTTGGTTGGCGGCACCGAAAGAAAGGAACGGCGCTGGCAATAGCAAGTTTTTCTATCGGGGTCGAGCGCTATTTTTCAACATCGGGGTAAAGATAGCCGCAAAGCTTGCGCACATACGGGGCCAGCAGAATGGCCACCGGGATGGCGATGCAAAGGTCGATCCCGAGGACGGTGGGCCAATGGTGCCAGAACGTGCCGCTAGACGAAAGGATATAGGTCGAGACCGCCGACATAATGACGCAGGTGGTGCCCGACATCAGGATGGCGTAGGTGAGCCGGGCGCGCTTTAACTGGGTTTGAAACATCATAAAATTGCCTCTTACCGCTTGTTTATGCAGAGAAAGTGGATAGTGCAACGGTTTTCTTGCGATCGGCCGATGGCGGCAGTCGCCGCGCCGACTGTCATAAAACTTTCATATTTCTCGCCGGGGATTGTCATCAAACTGTCATAGAGGAATGTTAGGGTGAAACTAAGCAAAGAACTATCCCTCGCGCACCAGGAGCGGAATATGACAACGAACCCAACCTCGCCTGATAACAGCATTATGAAAGTGGCGATCAATTGTGACCCCATGTTTGCCACCTTCTGTGGCCCCGCGGAGATTTGCGGTGTAGGTGGGTCTAGCGCGGCGACGAGCTATGCGCATGCGCTGTTGAATAGCTTCCAGGAAGCGGGTAAGTCGGTGGTTGCAAGCCCATTGGCACGAGCCGCTGGAGTTGCTGCGCTTGGTACATTGGTGGACCCGACCGTTGCACTTGCAGCTGCGGGTGCCTATGTCTTCAGCAAAGTGACCGACGGTGGACGTATCGTCTAACCCTCTTTCCCTCTCCCTCGAAACCTGCTAGCGTCGTGCCATGACGTTCGCTCAAGGAATAGTCGCCTATGCGGTGTGCTGGTGGCTGGTGCTGTTTATGCTCCTGCCGATGGGCGTGCGCGTGTCCGATCATCCGGCGGCGGGACATGCCCCTTCGGCGCCGGAAAACCCGCAATTGCGCCGTAAGTTCCGCTTAGCCACGCTGCTGGCGCTGCTACCCACGGCGTTGATTTATTTCCTCAGCACCAGCGCGCGGGCCGAAGACAGCATCTACCATGCGCGCAGCAAGGCGTGTGGGGCCAATGTTGCCTATCACACGCCGGAAGGGGTTGTCCTCGCGCCGCCAACTGCGGGCGCGGGTAAGGCGGCGGTCGCCCCTGCCGACCTGCCCGGCAGCGCAAGCCCGATCGCGGCCGAAGAGGTGCATCTGAAGCTGCAGCTGCCGCCGAAGCATTATGTGGATACGAGCACGGTGAACGCCGACCTCAGCAGCAGCTTCCTCGATGGTGGCGACCTCGCCTTGAAAGATGGCGCGCTCACCCGCAATGGCGAGCCGCTGGTGGACGAGTCGGGGAAAGAATCGCCGCCCTGCCCATGAAGGGGGCTTGTGAGGGCTGCAAAATCCCCTTGCCTTTGCCGATAGATTCTGGTTAAAGCCGCGCTCCGCCTTGGGTGGCGGGTTCACTTGGGTATATGGAGGGCAGCGGCATGGGGTCGCGGGCTTCCAACCGAAAGAGGAGTAAAATCAATGGCTACAGTGATTCGTCTGGCCCGTGGTGGCGCCAAAAAATCCCCCTTCTATCGCATTGTCGTGGCCGATAGCCGCGCCCCGCGCGATGGCCAGTTCATCGAGAAACTGGGCACCTTCAACCCGCTGCTGGCGAAAGATAACGCCAAGCGCGTGGAGTTCAACACCGAGCGTGCAAAGCACTGGATCTCGGTGGGTGCACAACCTTCGGACCGCGTGAACAGCCTGTTTGCCGCCGCTGGCCTCACCCAGAAAGCGAATAACAGCGGTAAGCCGCAAAAAACCCGCAAAAAAGCGGATAAGCTGACCCGCGCCGAAAAACGCGCTGCCGCCGAAGCGGAAGCCAAGGCCAGCGAAGCCGCCGCGGCGGAAGCTCCGGCAGCCTAAGCACTGCTGCATAAGCGGATGAAGAAGAGGGCGGTGCTGCGGCGCCGCCCTTTTTTATGCGTCGAGTTTTGCATGACAGCCGGACGGCTTTATGCTTGAGAGGTAGCATGCCCACCACCCTCACCATCGCCACGTTCAACGTCAACTCCATCAACGCGCGGTTGATGAATATCCTCGCGT
>CAZUOS010000091.1:0-6105 GCA_964621415.1 uncultured Azospirillum sp. | reverse complement strand
ATGAGACCCTTCCGCCGCTTCCGACGCCTGCTGCCCGCGAATCTCTTCGCCCGCGCACTGCTGATTCTGGTGCTGCCGGTGATCCTCTCGCAGCTCGTGGTCGCCTATGTATTCTATGAACGGCACTGGAAAAGCGTCGAACGCACGCTGGTGGGCGGGGTGATGAGCGACATCCTCTGGCTCACCGAGACCTACGAAGCCGCCTATCAGGAAGCCGGTGCCGAGGTCGCCTTCCAGCGTACCCGCCTGCTCGGCAAGCAATTGGGCGAAGGGGTCGCGCGGCTCAGCGCCTGGCCCACCCGCACGGCCTTAAGCGAAGGCCGCCGCGAATATCCCGAGCTTTACAGCGGCCTCAAAGCCCGCATAGATGCGCCCCTCGGCCTCGGCAACGAAGAAGCACGCGGCCTGGTGCATATCTATGTTGCCCTGCCGGATGGCATGCTCGATTTCACCGTCAGCCGCAAAGAAGTCTCGAGTCCCACCACCGAAATCTTCGCCCTCTGGCTGATTGGCTCGTCGCTGCTGTTTACCACCATCGCCATTCTGTTCCTGCGCAATCAGGTAAAACCGATTGTAGCACTGGCCAAAGCGGCCGAGCGCCTGGGCCTCGGGCAGGAGGTCGCGGGCTTTCACCCCCGGGGGGCCAGCGAAGTGCGCCGCGCGGGCCGCGCCTTTCTGCTGATGGCTGAGCGCATTCGGCGGCAAATGCAAAACCGCATGGAAATGCTCGCCGGCATCAGCCACGATCTGCGCACGCCGCTGACACGCATGACGCTGGAGCTGGAGCTGGCCACCATGGATGCAGTCACCCGTGCCGCCCTCTCAAGCGACATCGAGGAAATGCGCCGGATGATCGACGAATACCTCGATTTCGCGCGCGGCGATGCCGGGGAATCCCCCATCGAGACCAACCTTGCAAGCCTGCTCACCGAAATAGTGGCCAACTACCATCGCGCCGGTCAGGCGGTGACGCTCGGCGAGCTTACGCCGACGCTGTTGCAGCTACGCCCGCAGGCCATCCGCCGCGCCCTCACCAACCTCATCGATAACGCCCTGCGTTATGGCGGCGGCGCCGCGCGTGTCACGCTCGAACCAAGCGCCACCTTCATCCGCATCAAGGTGAGCGACCGTGGCCCCGGCATCCCCGAAGCGCAGATGGAGCACGTCTTCAAACCCTTCACACGGCTTGAATCCTCGCGCAATCAGGCCACTGGCGGCGTGGGCCTCGGCCTCTCCATCGCCCGCACCGTGGCGCAAAGCCATGGCGGCGACGTCACGCTCGAGAATCTGCGCGATGCCCAAGGCGCCCCCACCGGCCTCGAAGTCACCCTGCGCCTTCCCCGCGCGGTGCAATTGGGCAGCGAACATTGAAGCTCTGGAAGCCGGAAGCAGGCTTTAACGCTGTCCCTCCTCGATTTCCCGCGCGTCCTCCGCTCCGCTTGTCATCATCCATCGAACCGTGTAGGGAAGTGCCCTCTTCGTTAAACCGCTAGAAAATGATGGACACGATGTTCGGCCTCGCAAAACTATTCGGAATGATGTCGGAAGATATGGCGATCGACCTCGGCACCGCCAATACCCTCGTCTATGTGCGCGGGCGCGGCGTGGTGCTGAACGAGCCGTCCGTCGTGGCGCTGCGCGAAGAGCGCGGCATGAAAGTGCCCTATGCCTTCGGTAACGAAGCGAAACAAATGCTCGGCCGCACACCCGAGAAAATCGAGGCCATCCGCCCGCTGAAGGACGGGGTGATTGCCGATTTCCGCGCGGCGGAGGAGATGATCAAATACTTCATCCACCGCGTGCATAACCGCAAAAGCTTCACCGGCCCGCTGATCGTGATTTGCGTGCCCGCAGGCTCCACCCCGGTCGAGCGCCGGGCCATTCAACAATCCGCCGAAAATGCCGGCGCACGCGATGTGTTCCTCATCGAGGAACCGGTTGCCGCCGCCATCGGCGCGGGCCTGCCGGTGACCGAGCCAACGGGCAGCATGATTGTCGATATCGGTGGGGGCACCACGGAAGTCGCGGTGCTCTCGCTCTCGGGCATTGTCTATGCGCGTTCGGCGCGCGTCGGCGGCGATAAAATGGACGAAGCGATTATCCATTACATCCGCCGCTACCACAATTTATTGATCGGCGAGACCACCGCCGAGCGCATCAAGAAAGAAATCGGCGCCGCCTGCCCCCCGGCCGATGGGCAAGGACGACTGATCGAGATCAAAGGCCGCGATCTGCTCAACGGCGTGCCGAAAGAGATTGTGCTCTCCGAAGCGCAAATCGCCGAAGCGCTGGCCGAGCCGGTCTATCAAATCATCGAGGCGGTAAAAGTGGCGCTCGAATCCACCCCGCCGGAACTCTCGAGTGACATTGTCGATAAAGGCGTTGTCATGAGCGGTGGCGGCTCGCTGCTGCGGCACCTGGACCTGGTCGTCAGCCACGCCACCGGCCTGCCCGTCTTCGTTGCCGAAGACCCGCTGGCCTGCGTCGCCGTCGGCACTGGCCGCGTGCTCGAACAAATGCCTACCTTCAAGCATGTGCTGTTCAAGCAGGATTAGACGCTTGCAAAACCGTCAGCTATAGCGTACATTATGGCCGTATACGCCTTACACCGAACCGATGAATTTCTGGCTTGGCTTGATGGGCTGAAGGATGTGCAAGCCATTGCTAAAATTGCGGCGCGGCTGGCGCGCTTGGAACTGGGAAATCTCGGCGATCATAAGCGATTCAGCGGGTTGATTGAGTTGCGAATCCCCCACGGTCCTGGCTATCGCCTTTACTGCATCGAGCGAAACAAGACATGGATCGTCGTGCTCGGCGGAGGGACGAAGGCCAGTCAGACATGGGATATAGAACGAGCGATCACGCGAGCGGAGGAGTACGATGGCAAAGCGCGGCGTTAAGAAGTGGGATGCAGCCGAAATCCTGACCTCGGAAGAACGTATCACGGCCTACCTCAATACCGTGTTCGAAGAATATGGTGATGATCCGGCCTTGATCGCGCGGGCGTTTCAGGATGTCGCCAAGGCGCGCGGCATGGCAAAGCTGGCACGCCAGATTGGTATGAGCCGTAGCGGCCTCTACGATGCACTGAGCGGCGAAACCAAGCCGGAATTCGCCACGATGCTGAAAATTATGAACGCGTTCGGCGTCAAAATGTATGCCGCGTAAATGTTGCGGATTTTCGCTTGAGATTCCCAAGCGTTCGCCCCACAATGCCCACCTCGCATGCGCCATGAACGCTACAGTTATCGCTATCAATCCCGCCAGCTTGGCTCGTCGTTACGGCGGCGGGGCAGCTGGCTGGCTGCGGCAGCGCTGGCGCTCGCGGTGCTGCTGCTCAGCCTGAGCGGCCACCCGTTGGCCACCCGCTTGCGCGTGGGAATGCGCGAGGGCGCCACCCCTGTGCTTACGCTCCTCAACACCCCGCTGCAGGCCGCCACCACCACCGGCAGTGGCCTACGCGATTATTTTGCAGCCGTACGCGAAAACCGCGCCTTGCATGCCGAGAACGAGGCCCTGAAGCGCTGGCAGGCGGTTGCCCTCACCCTCAGGGCCGAGAACGAGCAATTACGCGCGCTGGCGGGCTATAACCCAGTCAAAACGCGCTATGTCACCGCGCAGGTGATTGCGCAAAGCCCCGAGGCCTATGGCGGCAGCCTGACGCTCGATGCCGGGGAGACTGACGGCCTCGCCCCCATGCAACCGGTGATCGACGATACCGGCCTCATCGGCCGCGTGCTCGAGGTAGGGCCGCATAGCGCCAGCGTCCTCCTCCTCACCGATACCACCAGCCGCATTCCGGTGATCAGCGCCAATTCGCGCCAGCATGCCATTCTCGCAGGCACCGGCGAGGCCTTGCTGCGCCTCACCTTTGTCGGCGGCAATGCCGAGCGCATCACCCTGGGCGAACAAGTCCTCACCACCAACGAAGCCGGGCTGATCCCCGAAAGCGTCATGGTCGGCACCGTGTTTGGCCGCGATAAAGAAGGCCTGCTGGTGAAACCGCCTCGCCCCCTCACCCATGCCGAACTGGTGCGGGTGATGATTGTCGAAGGCGCAGGCCCCACCAAGCCCACACCCGACACGGCCGCAAAATAGGCTATACAACGCGTCACGGCTTAGTATAAATAAACGTTAACAAAGGAGAACCGTGATGAAACACCGCACCGCCCCCTGGCTCGCCCTGATCATGCTAACCCTGAGCGTTGCCGCCTGCGGCACGCGCCAGCCCGTGTATAACGTCGAAAACATGCCGGTGCCTGCCTCCACCCATAAGCTCAGCGCAACCGAAGTCGGCACCACCATTCAGCGCGTCGCCCATACGCGCGGATGGGTGCTGCGCCCTGTCGCACCGGGCGAGTTCCAAGGCACGCTGGCATGGAAAGACCACGAAGCCACTGCCCGGATTCTCTACACCGCGAACAGCTACAGCATCACGCTCATCAACTCGCGCAACCTCGATCAGGAAGATGGAAAAATCCACCGGAAATACAATGCGCGCGTCATGCAGCTGAAACAAGAGATCGACCGCAGCCTCGCCCAGGAAGCGATGTAGGCGACGGCGCGTCATGCAGCCTCTTCATTTTAAGGTGCTTGGCTGGCATGCCTGGAAGGAAAGCGCCCCAGCGCTTCCCCTCACCACGCCCTCTGCCCTGCGTCGCCGCCTGTCGCCCCTCGCCCAGCAGACCCTGCAAGCCGCCTGGCAGTTGCCCGGGGCTGCCAATGCGCGCATCGTGCTTTCGTCACGGCATGGTGATTTTGCCCGCACCCTCACCACATTCGAAGCCATGGTGCGCGACGACGCTCCTTCCCCAGCGGATTTCACCCTGATGGTGCACCATGCGCTCACCGGCCTGCTCTCGATCGCGCAGCAAAACCGGCAAGGCCACACCGCGCTCGCCGGTGGCCGCGAGAGCTTCTGCTACGGCCTGCTCGAAGCCCTGACCTGTCTGAACGCCGCGCCCGCCACCCCCGTGCTGCTGCTGCATTACGACGCGCCCCTGCCCGCCCCGTTCGACAGGCTCGACCCACACCCCGCCGCGCCAATCGCCTTCGCTGCCCTACTCGGGGCCGAGGGGGCTGACTGCCAATTCACCTGCGCCCCCCGCACCGAAGACGAAGCCCCAAGCGCCTCACACGTCGAGGATTTCATTCGGTTTCTCGAATCCCCAAGCGCCACACTGCGCTCGCCCGGCGAGCGCCTATGCTGGCAATGGAGCCGTCATGCCGCCAACCCCTAACCGCCTGTGGCGACAGCTGGCTACCGGTCTGGCGTTTCTCTATATCTTCTTCGGCGGTGGCGTGCTGGCCACGCTGGTCTGGCCCCTGTGCCTGATGGGCAAGATCGGCTCGCCCCGCCAGGTGCGCCGCTTTATTCGTGGTTTTTTCCGTATCTATATCACGGCGCTTCAGCGCCTGGGGCTGCTCACCCTCTCGGTCGAGGGGACGGAGCATCTCCGCCTCGGGGTGGGGCGCATGATCATTGCCAACCACCCTTCGCTGCTCGATGTGGTACTGCTTATCGCCCTTGTGCCCAACACGCAGTGCATCGTGAAGCATCAATTATGGAACCATCGCTTCCTCGGCATCCTGATGCGCCGCGCCGGGTTCATTCGTAACGACCTACCCCCCGAAACCTTCGTGGCTTCCTGCAAAGATTCTATAACCAACGGGGAAAGCTTGATTATCTTCCCGGAAGGGACCCGCAGCACCCCCGGCGCACCACTGAAATTGCAGCGCGGCTTCGCCAACCTGGTCGTCGCTACCGAGGCGCCGCTGCAACCCGTCACCATCACCTGCACCCCGCCGACTTTGGTGAAGGGCGAGCGCTGGTGGCACATCCCGGCGCGCACGCCTCATTTCACCGTACGGTTCGATGCCACAACCGCTGCCAATAACTTGTTGAACGCCGCCGTGCCCCGCAGTATATTCGCGCGCCAGCTGGTCCGCTATTTTGAACAGTATTACCGAGAACATATTCCCCATGCCGTCGCTTGAAGCAGAATTAAAACGCTTGATTGTCGAAGCCCTCGCGCTCGAAGATATTGACCCCGAAACCATCGATAGCGATGCCCCGCTCTTTGGCGCCGGGCTCGGGCTGGATTC
>CAZUOS010000090.1:0-6136 GCA_964621415.1 uncultured Azospirillum sp. | reverse complement strand
CTCACCATGACGCCAATTATTTAATCTCTTACGGATCTGAATATCGTATACACACAGCGATAAGCAGACCTGCCCACACACAGCGCCACGTAGCAGTCCGAAGCTAAAAAAACAATTTTGACTTGCATGTATTAGACACTTAGCTAGCATTCACTCCAAGCCAAGATCACACTCATTAATTTAATTCTTAACCTTTATCATTTATATCTAAATTTTATTTCATTTGTGCTCATTGTTTTAGCCTTTGAAAGAGAAGAGAAACTAATACGGTGTAATCTTTTTAAACCCTTTTTTTGTCATCATACTAAAAATTGCTCAAAAGGTAAAGCACATAGTCTAACTGGCATATGGTGGTGATATCTTCCACAAATTTCTGCACATTGTCCATAATAAAACCCAACATTATCAATATAAAAAGTGTGATGGGTAGATCTGCCAGGAACACAATCTAATTTAATACCAAGTCCTGGAATAAATCATGAATGAACTACATCATATGAATTAGTAATTAACGTAATATTAACGTGAGCTGGTAACACCAAAGTTCTTTTTGTTCTTAATAAACGACGAGCTAAGTTTACAGGTACTAATTCATGTCTTTGACGATTATATTTGACAGCTCTTTGATAATTAAAAGAGACTGGTGTTAAGTCATCTGTTGTTAATTTAGTAATTAATGTAGATTTTAAAGTAAAAGGACTTTTTTTTTGCCCAAAGTTAATAGGTTCGAATGTTACTGGGTCGTACTCTACTCTATTTAAAAATTTAAATTTTTGCAATCTTTTATATTTTTTTTGTTTAAAACCTCATAAAACTTCACAGTCATCAACTTTAGTTTCAAGAGAACCACTTTGTTTAGAAAATTTAGCAACAAAAATAATATTTTTTCTTAAGTCAAAGTTAGAAGACTGTAAGATATCAATATTATGTTTGTTTAATACCCCACGTATAAATCGTAGAGGTTTAATTTTTATGGAGTCTAATAAATTTGAAGAAAAATTCATAGAATCATCAATTGGGCTAAAATCGTAAAAACCAAAATTTTTTGCTGGTTTAACAACGTAAGCTAAATCTGTTAATTTATATAAATTTTTATAAGAATACAAATCATTAAAATTAAAAGTTTTATAATAATTAGTGGTGATTAAAGTGTCTGCTTTTTTATATAAATAAGACGTTGGAGTAAAATCATGCTCTACAACCATCGGTCTAATTTTTTTTTCATCAATTTGATTTATAGTTGTAAAACTAGTAGCGTTATTTACTAAAGAAGATGAATTTAGTTTTTTTTGTGTTAAACCCTCATCTTTTAATAGCTTAAAATACATGTTTTTATATTCTAATTGAGCACCTAAATGTAACGCTTGATAATAACTATCAGCACAGTAAGATTCACCAGGAACAGTAACAAATCATCTATTATGTCCTATATTTTTTGGAGCTGCCAAAATGTTATAGGCAGCTGTAGCGTCAAATTTATAAACTCAATATCATTGTTTTCCTTGAATTCTAATTGTAAATAATGAACTTTCATTTTGCCACTCAATCATTCTTAGTATAAAATTAGAATTTATTAAAATGTTACCACATCAACTTAAAGGTATTAAAGCTACTAAAAAATCCCCTCATTTTCCGTGACCTCTAATACTAGTGTTAATTATAGGATTAAACTGAAGTGTTCTTTTGTGCATGACTCGTGTAATAATAAAAAAATACATAGCTCAAAAAATAGAAAATCAAAATCATCATCAATATTGTCATTGAGATAAATGAATTAAAATATCTGATTTATGAGTAGAAAACCCAAAATTAAAATTATTTATTGTATTAGCTTCTGTCATAATATGACCTCACAACTTAAACTAAAAAAACCAATAATAAGACTAAAATAAAGTAATGTTAATACTGTTTCAATAGCAAAAATATTAGGTCTGCAAACCACTAAACATAGAAGAACAAACAATACAAAATATAATATATAGAATAAAATTACATAGCTTATATGCAAATACTCAAGTTGTTTAACAGCAACTACTGAAGTAGATAATTCTTCATAAATAACTTCATACATTGATATATTTTGTTTTAATCCTCAATATAGTATATAAGTTACCACTAAAGCAAAAAAAAGTAAAAAAAATACGGCAAGCAAATGATTTCTAGTAGTAAATCTTAAATTTGTTTGTTTTACGATTGTAAACAAAGAAACATAATTAGGAAATACTTTTGCACCTTTGTAGTAGTCAAATACTGCGTAATTAATAAGACGATAAAAATAAACGATACTTGAAGCTAAACCAATAAAAATAAAACCCAACTGTCATCAAACTACAGTCTGGGTTAATAATAATTTTATAAAAAATACTTTATACATTGCACCCATAGAAAAAGGTAATCCAGCAAGATTTGCCGCACAAAATACTAATAAAAAACTATCTAATCTTAAAAAAGATGCTCCTGACCCCATTCAACGTGTATCCTGAGTATTATATGCTCTTATAAATGAACCCGCGCAGTAAAATGTTGCTGCTTTAAAAATTCCATGTAAATAAAGATATAAAATGGTTATTACAAAGTTACCTGAACTCGCTAAAATTCACAAAAAACCACAATGACTCATAGTTGAATATGCTAACAATTTTTTCATATCAGTTTGTGCAGCTGCGACAACCCCACCGTAAGCAGCTGTTATTGCCCCAATACTTATAAGAGCTGTTGTAGCACCGACATAAACAATGAGTGGATTAAATTTACACAATAAATAAATTCCAGCAGAAACTAACGTTGCAGAATGAATTAAAGACGAAGCTGGAACTGGCGCCTCCATCGAATCAGGCAACCATAAATGTCCTATAAGCTGTACAGATTTTATAGAAGAACAAATTACGAGACATGTTAAACCAAAAATAGTATAGAAATTATCACTTGGTACTGTATTGAGCAAATTAATAAATACTACACAGTTTGTCGTATGATACGCTTGATAAAAACTAACTAGACTGCTAAGTAAAAATATATCACTAACGAGGTTGAATACTACTGCTTTAAAACTTGATTTAACAACACCTCGTCTAGTTCTTCAAAAGTTTATTAAAAAAAAAGAAGTTATACCGATTAACTCCCAACCTAAAAATATCGTAAAAAAATTTCCCGCAAATACTAAAATAATCATACTTAAAACGAAAGAATTTAATCAAAACATAAAATTTGATTCATCAGCCTCACCCCTAAAGTATGTTAACGTATATATATTAGTAGTAAAAGCAATAAGACCTACTAAAAACGCAAATGATAATCCCAAACTATCAATAGAAAAATTTAAACTAAGGTCTACCAAATTAGTTCCTTTTGTAAAATTATCAAAGTTATATGCAAATACTTTACTTTCAAAAAAACAAAACTTAGCACACAATATTAATGTTAGAGTAAATAATCCAGAAGTTATAATATATAAAATACCTAAGTGTTTAGCACTAATTTTTTTTCTAAAAACGGGAGTTAAAATGATTACTAAAGCGTAGGTGATTAATGTTATGCTGACTAGTGTTGAAATTATGTTAAACATACCTATTACTTGTTTAGTCGTTGTACTAAAAAATATTTTTCGTGATTTTCTAAAGTAAATGTAGTGTATAAGAAAAAAAATAATCAAAAAGACAAAGCAAAATAAATACTAAGTTGAGCAATAAATAATAATGTAAGGTGACCTAAATAATATAAATATAAAATTCATTGAAGAATAAAATGACCTGCTAACTCATATCAATACATAGAGCTAACTTGAGGGGTAATTAAGATATTATTAGTTAGTGTTAAAGAAAAATCTAAATACAATTTATCGTATACAAATTCGTATAATTCAAAAAAAGCAGAAAATATAAAAACAAAACGAATATTCTGTATTAAAAATCTAATCATTATAACTGAAATAGAAACAAAATCTAACATTGCTTCAAAAGCTAAACTTGTAGTACGACCACTACCACGAACATACATAGGAGCAGCTAAACCAAAATTTTTTAAAACAAATGAAGGTATAATAACAGCGGTTAAGGCTACGATTAATAATAAACTAATAATTCAAGAAATACTACCTGAAATATAAGCACTAAATAGAGTAAAAAAAAAAAATCAAGTAATAACTAATCCAAACACTAAAAAATAAAATAATGCGTCATCAGCACTACCCATTTCTTCTTCTAAATCTGAAAAATAATTAAAAGATACTAAATAAACATCAAAACTCGAAGAAACATTAGACATTAATTTTGCACCGTAAGAAAGACTATAAAAAACGACACCAATAATTACAGTAAAAGCTACTAACCCATTAAATAAATAAACAATTACTGATTGATAAAAAAAAAGTTCATTTATGCTACTAGAAACTTCTAAATTTGAAAGATTATCAGAGAGTGCATTTCATTTTGAGGCAAGATATAAATTAGAGATATTTGTAACGTGTTGACTAATACCCCCCCAGACAAAGTTTGTTAATGTTGAACTAACCATTAGTTATGTTTAATAATGTGACGCTTTAAATAAGTTATATAACTTAGGATAGCGTAGTGTTACACCACCTAGATAAACAAATAAAAAGGCATACACTACTAAGGAAGAATCATTTCCCCCCAATCTTATGAAAAAACGGCCAAATGGCAAATAAGAAAACGCATACCAAATACAAATTAAAAAAATAGCGTAAGTCGCTTTAAAATATATATCCTGATCTATATAAGTTCTTATTGACTGAACAAAATTTTTTGTCATAGCGACTACACCTCAAAATAATATTATACAAAAACTCTTTATACTTTTATAAGCTTGCAACTCACCACGTGTAATAATATTCGGTTGAAAATAAAAAATTACAAAAAATAAAATAAGTCCTATTAACCCAGTATAGTGAAAAGGGCATGCTACTAATCAACCCATGTACGGTCTAAAGTACCAATGAGGCGCTACACCAAAAAAACGAATATCTGTAGACATTCCAATATCTCCTCACATAAATAATTCGTAATTTAATGATTCTGGTTCTTCGTATAAATATAAACATAACACACCAATAATTAATAAAAGGTTTAACAACTGTCCCATTTCATTTACCAATACTTCATCATATCAGTTTAACTCTTGTTTAACCCCACCATCACTTTCTTCACATTTTCAATCATAATGCATATCAACTCCGTGAAACACACCAAGATATCCTAAAACAAAAGCTAAAGTGTAATGTAAATAAGCTAACCTAGTCATAGTATCTGAATTTAATGTTTGATCTGTGAAAACTAACCAATACAACTTTCCAATGAAAAAACAAAAAGTATGAAACGCATTTGACGCGATAGTTAAAGTTATATCACTCAAATGAGTCGCACACAAGACTAAACCTAAAAAAATGACAACTTGTGCTAATAGAAATAGTAAAACGCCACTTTTCCAAGCATATTCTTGCTCAGAATCTAAAGTATTTAAATAAAATTTTCTAAACAAATGTAAAAACATAAAAATTACTAATAAATCCACACCACGCTCATGTAATCAAAAAAAATCATCAGTATAGATGTTTTCACAATCCTCTTCCTCACGACCCAACGGTATATACATTGATTCTGTGATAAGTGAAAAGCTTAACATTGTACCTGAGACTAATTGATTATAAATAACCATCAGTATACAAAAACCAAACAAGGACGGTAATTCATGAAAAGCAACGTGAAGTTGTTGAAAATATTTGGTTAAAAATATAGTTAACCGTCTAGTCAAACATTATTTAAAAAGGACCTAAAAAAAAAAAAATAAATAAATTTTTCATTTCTCAAAAGAGTAGAAAATATATTTTATAAAAAATCTTATCAATGCTTGTTCAAAAAACAGCGATTAATGATAAAAAAATAAAAACAAAAACAAAAAAAAAAAAAAAATATTTTAAATCTAGTGATGACTTAAAAAAAAATATTAAAAAAATAAAAATCGACACGATAAAGATTAGAAATATAAAGATATGGTACTTAACGATTAAAGCTTCGCAATCTTTTAAAAATTTATAAAGCAGTGTTAAACTAAACATTTTGTACAAAATATTAAAGTTTCCCTACTAGTCTAAAGCCTAATAGTGAAACAACCACCAAAA
>CAZUOS010000089.1:0-6161 GCA_964621415.1 uncultured Azospirillum sp. | reverse complement strand
AAAAACAGGAGGATCACATGAGCTTATATGGTGCGTTATTCGGGGGTGTTTCGGGCCTCAAGGCACAATCGAGTAAGATCGGGACGATTTCCGATAACATCGCTAACGTCAACACGACGGGCTATAAGCAAGCCACGGCGACCTTCTCCTCGCTGGTGGTGAATGCGAGCAGCGCGGTGTCGTATCAGACCGGCGGGGTGCGCGGCGGCACGCGGATCGACGTGACCAAGCAGGGGTTACTTTCCTCCTCGGATTCGCCGACGGATCTCGCCATCTCGGGCGGTGGCTTCTTCGTGGTGCGCAGCGTGCCGGATGGGAGCGTTGGTGGTACGGCCGCAACGCCCTATTACACCCGCGCTGGCTCGTTCCGTCAGGATTCGCTCGGCAACTTCCTCAACGATCAGGGCTACTATCTGCAAGGATGGCCGCTGGATCGCGATGGCCGTCTGCCAGGGGAGATTGGAAACACCAACACTATTTCCTCCACCAACTTCGATTCGCTGAAACCGATCAACGTGGAATCGGCTTCCGGTGTGGCGCAAGGGACTTCGACGATCAAACTGGGTGCGAACCTGAAGGCTGGGGAGGTGATTTATCCGGGGGAATCGGGAACGTTGAAGGCGGATGCCAATACCACAGCTAACAGCAACCTTCCCGCAGATCAGATTTACGTGTCTTCGGAATACGGCATGGCTTCGGCGAACTCGCTACGGCGTGGCGATGAGTTCACGGTTTCGTCTGGAAACGGACTGCAATATACCTACGAATATGGCGGCTATACGATTGGGCGCGCCATTGGTGTTTCAGGTGGTTCCAACAACTACGGCGATGGGGCCACGGATAACACCGCGTTGGTTTCGTTGAGTGCTGCGTCCAGCATTCGTTCGGTGGGTGGGGCATCGTATTATGTCACGATTCCGAGCCACAACCTGATTACTGGCGATAAGCTTACCCTCAGCGGTTTTGCAGCAGCGGTGGGGAGTACGCCAGCATCGGAGTTAAACGCCCAGCACACTATCACGCGTATTGATGCAAACACGGTGGAGATTACCGTGGCGACATCTTATGGTGCGGGTGCAGGTACGACTAGTTCGCCCGTGAACGTAGGCCCGGGTGGGGTCTCGGCCGATGCGCGCATCTATCAGGGTAACGTTCTTGATGCGACCAGCTCGACCCAGACCTTTCTGGGCCAAACCGGCACCACTGGTTTCACGACTGCTGCGATGACATTTACGGTTTCAACCTCAACAACGGGTACAAAAACATTCACTTATTCTGCTACAGCACCTAATACGGTAAGCGGTGAGTTCAATAACCTGAACTCGCTGGCCACGGCGATTGACTCGGTGAATGGGCTATCGGCACGGGTGGTGAATGGCCGGCTGGTCGTCTCGGCCGAGGATGCATCGGAAGCTGTAACCTTTGCCAACGGCGATGCAACGGGTACTTCTACCAAACGTGGGATTGATTGGGTGAACGAGCTGGGGCTTTCCGACGTGGCGATTGGTAACCGCCGCTTCAATAGCCTGCAAGGCCTGTCGAACCTGGTGAATGGCGATGATGGCTTGAGCGCGACGGTGAATAGCCCGCTCTCAAGCTCTAGCCTCAATTTACGGGTGGATGATCCGCTCGACACAATTCGCTTCGATGATTTGCAGACGACGAATACCTCGCTCACCGCAGGGAATACGATTACGGTGCCCGCGGGTACATATTCGCAAGGATCGTCGATTACGGTGACGATTCATGATGCCCCCCCCTCAGGGTTAATCGCCGGGCAAGATATTCACTTTGCGGGGCTCGCCAATGGTCTGGGTGGTTTGCTTCCGGGAGCGTATCCTAACGGTGGGCCATTTCAGGCGAGCAACCTTACGGCAACGAGCTATGACATTACTATTCCTGCACCATTTGCGGTGACGCTAGCGGGGGGAAGCTATACAATTCCGAGCGGTAGCGCGGTTTCAATTGCAGGGGTATCAAACCAAGGTAGTGTTCTTGCGCAATTCGGTCTGGTTTCCTCGCTCGCTGGGGCGACCTATTCGCCACAAACTACGGGCTCGCTCGGGCCGCAATATGATCCTAGTGGCCAGGTGGGGCATAACATGGCCTCGGGCGATATTACGGCGCAATTCAGCCGTAACGTGCGGATTTATGATGCGCTCGGCAGTGGTCACGATATTCGCTTCAGCTTCATCAAAATTGCGCAGAACACCTGGGCGGTGGAAGTGCATTCCATTCCGCCCTCGGAAATTAGCACCTCGTTGCCAGATGGCCAGATTGCCACCGGGAACGTCACCTTCAACGGGGATGGCACACTACGCAGCGTGACCACCGGGTTGACCAACCCCATCAGCATCAGCTGGACGAATGGTGCAGTCGCTTCCACCATCTCGTTGGGCCTCGGTACGGCGGGCTTGCCATTCGGTACGGCAGGTGCGCCGAGCATTGGTCTGTCGGATGGCTTAAGCCAGTTCGATTCGGCCTATAACGTCAACTTCGCTAACCAGAACGGGGCACCGGTCGGTCAGCTGGTGAGCGTAGCGATCGACAAAGAGGGGATTGTGACGGCCAGTTATTCAAACGGGCAGACGCAGAAACTCTTCAAGCTGCCGCTGGCGAGTTTCGCCAACCCGGATGGGTTGAACGCGCTTTCTGGTAACGTCTTTAGCCAAACCCGGGAATCCGGCGAGGTAAACCTGCGCGAGGCAGGCACCAACGGCACCGGGAACGTGGTCTCAGCAGCGCTCGAGCAGTCGAACGTCGATCTCGCGGAGCAGTTGACCGATATCATTGTGGCGCAGCGTTCCTATCAGGCAAACACCAAGGTGATTAAAACCGCGGATGATCTGCTGAATAACCTGAACCAGATTTAAGGCATTGGACGCGCGCATCTCCTAGGTTGGAGTTCGTGCGCGTCCTGAACTTCGTCTAGCTCCTTCTTGGGCCTGGATGCAGCCGCATCCAGGCCGCTTTTTTGTATTTTATACAGCAGTCTGCTAGATCCTTTAATCGCGCATGGAATCCTCATTCGTTTTTGTTGAAACGTTAATTATTTTTAATATACTAGCGCCGGCGCTCGCTTCATGAGCATATGTAACTATCGGTTATAAAATCAAAAACAGGTTAATTCGTGGCGGCGGCAGAGAACGAGCAAATCACTAGCGACGGGCCGAGACCGACTCCCTCGCGGTACGAACGTGCGGATAGGGCAATGCTGCGCACGTTTGCGGCAATGAATGCATATTGCGATGAGCATAATATTCACCATGGCGATGCGTCATCCTTTGAGGCCCAGGCATTTGGGGGGGAGACGAGTGACGTAAAGACGGCATTTGAAGCAGCTTATGCATTGTCACCCATTGAGGGGCCAGCCTTTAAGGAACGGGGAGCAAGCACAATTCTGGTGATGGAGCGGCCGGAGAACGAGACCGCCTATCACGGCCAGGCTGTCGCCGCGATTGCAGCACACGTGGGGCGCTCGCTGAACCCTGCCATACATACTATTCACGTTCATAACTCCATCAACCCTGCGTATCGTATGACGCAGTATAATGAAAGGGCGCAACATAATGCCGTGACGTATCTGCTCGAGAATAACGGAGCGGCGGTGATCAACACCAGTCTTGGTTGGGAAGACGATGGGTTGACGCCTCACCCGGAGCGGCGGCGACGGCTGCAGGAAGATCATCTTAGCAGCATCACCGCGTTTGTGGTGGATTCTGCTGGGAATGATGGGGCTTACGGACAAGACGGCAAACGCATCCCTGCCCAGAAGCATAATGCCGCGAGCCATATGCCGCCGCTGGTAGTGCATGTGGGGGCAGTGGAAAAAGATGGGGAACACTACCATATCCCCGGCTACAGTTCGGCGAATAGCCCCACCTTCGTGGCGCCAATAAAACCGCAGCAGAATATTTATTGGAAAAAGGAGAAGGCCGAGCCGATTACCGGCACTTCGGCGGCCACCCCCTATGTGAGTGGTGGGCTGGCGGCGCTTAACGAGATTTATGGGCGCTATCTCACGCGGGAGCATATTTTGCATGCGGTGATGGCCACGTGTAAGCTGGTCCATCAGGTTGATCAGGATGACCCAAAAACACCTCAGGCACAGAGGCTAACCTACACCAAAAACGCGTGCGGGCTGAAGTATAACCCCACCTATGCGGGGTTTGGGTGTGTGGATTTTCAGGCGGCCGTGCCGATGTTGAACGCGATGGCGGCCTATGCTCAGGCACATACGGATGAAGTGAAGGTGCCCGAAGATCATATCGTGACGCTGACCCCGGCAGAGCAAGAGGTTACGCCGAACGCTGAAGGGAAATATACCTATACACTCGATTTGCCGCCCGGCGTGGCGCAGAAAATGAGCTTTCACCTGTTATACCAGAATGACCGAGGGAAGAGTGAGGTGAGCGTGGCCAGCCCCAGTGGCACCACGCTACCACTGGTACTGAGTCAGCATTTGAAGGATTATGGCATCAGCACGACGCATGGGTGGGAAGGGGAGGCGATGGAAGGGACCTGGACCATTACCACCGATGCGCCGCTGAAAGGTATTCGGTTGGTGATGCATCATTTCCATGCGCAGGACCTGGTGCGCCATTTTATGCCGAATATAGCGCAGCCTGAGGTGCCACCGCTGAACCTTGACACTGCGAAGCCATTGTCGGAGATATTGAATCTATCGACCGAGCAGCTGGCCTATACGTGCAGCGAGATGGATCACGGCATTCGGGTCAATGATATTGCGATTGCCAGCGCCACCCCTGACGAGGTGTTAAAGATCTTGCACCATGCACCAGAAGGCATTGATCCGCGTGCGCGCGGCACCATCCATACGGCAATTGATTACAATCTCCACCAGGCGTCTTCCACAGGTCAGGCATTAGAAGCAGGCGTAAGAACGCTTGCTCCAGGGCAGGTAATTGAAAGCGCCAAAGGTTATGAGAACGCTGCGGCGGCATATGCGAAAGAGAACCTTGCCGCCGGGCAGGCCAATATGTTGTCGCTCGCGGCGCAGGCCTGGATGCAGCAGCCGGAATCTTGCGATGAGGCAGGGAAGTTGCATGCCGAGCGTGCGATGGGCCTGTTCGCCGATGCGATTGGGATCCACCAGAAGCAGGGGCATCTCGATCATGTCTATCGTGATACGACGTTGCGCTATGGGGCACTGATGGCCGCCGCGCGGTATTATTCGCAGAAGGATAATTTGGATAAAGCAACCGAGTATCTGGATCAGGCCGAGCAGATTATTGGCACTATCCGTGCGCAGGCTATTACCATTCAAGGCGGTGAAAACGCGCAGGCGCGGCGTGTGGAAGCCGGTGAGATGGCGTTCTCCTCCCGCGAGCCGATCGGGACGGATAGCGTTCACTCTGGCCTGGTGTTGGTGGCGCAATCGGCAGATGGGACATCTCCGAATTCTTACACCGGGTTGGTGCATCTGCGCCCGGATACGGATCTGGCGACGCTCGACCGGTTTTTTGAGCATTTCCCCGAGGGTAAGCTAAACCTGCGATTGGTCGGTGCGCGCTCGCCGACAGATGAGGTGGCGAATGGCTTGCTGGAACGCGTGATCGACCACATCAAAGATCGGGAGATTAATATCATTTCAGCCGATGTGGGCCTGGGCGACTGGGGCCCCACTGCGGTGGTGGTGAATCCTGCCGATTTTACGCTCACGGCGAAGGTGCCAACACATCTCGAAGCGCATTGGGGGAGTTATGAGGCGCGCAGCTTGCTTGGGGGCGCGCCCAAGGGGTTGACGCTCGCTTACGACGATGCGAGGTCCTCCTCTCCCCCGCTGCGTGATCCCGTGTTTCTAGATGCGGCGATGGTGAAAACACTTCGTGAGAAGTATGTGGGCAAAAGCCTGATCGAGATCGATGCCGCGATGGAACATGACGGGGTTGCCGAGCGTCCGCTGCGGATTGCGCAACTGCGCGAGTTGATGTGGGAATATGAACACGCCTTAGTGCCGGTGCTCGGGGCGTTGGAGAGGAAGAAAAACGCCATTAGCAGTATGTGCGGAAGCGCTGCGAGCGAAAGTCGGTATCTGCAAGCTTGTGCGGCTGTGATGCAGCATGGCATCTATATCGGGCCTGGTGCGGGGGAAGCGAATCAAAGCCTTATTGCGGCGGCGGAAGGGTGGATGAATAACG
>CAZUOS010000088.1:0-6179 GCA_964621415.1 uncultured Azospirillum sp. | reverse complement strand
CCCGATATGCCACAGGCCGCATCGTCCTCACCACCGGCACGTTCCTGAATGGCCTCATCCATTGTGGCGAGGAACAAACCCCCGCCGGCCGTGTTGGTGAAGCGCCCTCGATTGGTCTAGCCAACTCCATCCGCGGGCTGGGCCTCACCATCGGTCGCCTCAAAACCGGCACCCCGGCGCGTATCGATGGCACCACGATTGACTGGAGCATCTGCACCCCCCAACCGGGCGATAACCCCCCTATTCCGTTTTCCTACCTCACCGAACGGGTAACGGTGCCGCAAATCACCTGCTATATCACTCACACCACGGCAAAAACCCACGAGATTATCCGCGAGAATATTCACCGCTCGCCCATGTATTCGGGGCAGATTCAATCGCGCGGGCCGCGCTATTGCCCTTCGATCGAGGATAAAATCACCCGCTTTGCCGATCGCGAGCGCCATCAGGTTTTCCTTGAACCCGAGGGACTTGAGGACAGCACCGTCTATCCCAATGGTATCTCAACCTCGCTGCCCCGGGAAGTGCAGCTAGCGATGATCGCCAGCATCCCCGGACTCGAGACCGCGCGCGTCATCCGCCCCGGCTACGCCATTGAATATGACTATGTCGACCCCCGTGAATTGAAGCCGACGCTTGAAACCAAAAAGGTTGCAGGTCTTTACCTCGCCGGGCAAATCAACGGTACCACGGGCTATGAGGAAGCGGGCGGCCAAGGGTTGGTTGCGGGGCTGAATGCCGCCCTCGCCGCTTCCGGCAGCGCGCCCTTTATTCTCGATCGCTCCGAGGCATATATCGGTGTAATGATTGATGATCTGACGACGCTCGGCACCAGTGAGCCGTATCGGATGTTTACTTCGCGTTCCGAATATCGCCTGAGCTTGCGTCCGGATAATGCTGATCTGCGCCTCACCCCCAAAGGTCTGACGCTCGGATGTATTCGCGGCGAGCGGCAAAAAATGTTTCACGTGAAACAATCGCTCCTCACCGATGCCATGGGTTTTGTTTCACGTGAAACAATCACCCCAAACAAAGCCGCCGCTGTGGGACTAACGATCAATCAGGATGGCATCAAACGCTCGATTCTCGATCTGCTCGCCTATCCGAATATCGGGTTCGACCAGCTTGCGGAAATCTGGCCGGAGCTTTCCGCGCTTCGTTCGGATGTTCGGGAACAGGTAGAAATCGCCGCCGTGTATCAATCCTACCTGGCGCGGCAACAGCTCGATATCGAACAATTCAAAGCCGAGGAATCCTTGGTGATTCCCGAATCGCTGGATTATGGCGCCGTCGGCTCGCTTTCGAACGAGATTCGACAAAAGCTCCAATTCGCCAAACCCGCGACGCTAGGTGCTGCCAGCCGAATCCCCGGAGTGACACCCGCCGCCATCACCGCGATTCTTACCCACATGAGACGTCGCCGCGTCGCTTAGTTCAAGCGCCAATGTTTCACGTGAAACATTTTTATTTTGCCCGTGACAAATCAGAAAAACTTGTTTAGCCGATTGAGACATGACAGCAATGCGCAACTCCATTTTGGCGACGACTTCTAATGTTTCACGTGAAACATTTTTGCCCTATGTCGACCTGCTTCTAAAATGGAACCGAACCATCAATCTCATTGGCCCGGCGACAGAGCCCGAGATTTGGCAGCGCCATATCGAAGATTCGTTGCAACTGGTTTCAGAGATTCCCGCCACAGCTAAAACCATCGCCGATTTTGGCTCGGGCGCGGGCTTGCCTGGCTTGGTGATTGCCTTGGCGCGACCAGACCTCTCGGTAACGCTGGTGGAGCAAGACCAACGCAAAGCCGCCTTCCTGACCGAGGCAAAGAGCCGCCTGAATCTTGCTCATGTTACGGTGGCAAATCAGTCGATTGAAAGCCTCATCGGCTACTACGATATCGTCACCGCACGGGCGCTTGCATCACTCACGCACTTGCTTGCGCTCGCCGAAGGCAAGCTCGCGCCGAATGGCATCTGCCTTTTCCTCAAGGGCGCACAGGCCGAAGCAGAACTGGCCGAGGCGCGTCGCGCCTGGGCATGTGAGGCGTCGCTTATCCCGAGCGCAGTGCAAGAGAAATCCTATATTGTTTCGATTTCGCAATTTTCCCGAACCGATCTTTCACGAGGCTCCCTATGACCCGTCGTATCGCTGTGGTGAACCAAAAAGGCGGCGTGGGCAAAACCACGACTGCCGTGAATATGGCCACCGCGCTCGCCGCCATTGGCAAGCGCGTGCTGGTGATTGATCTTGACCCACAAGGCAATGCCTCGACTGGCCTTGGCATTGACCAAAGCCAGAGACAGCGCACCTCCTACGATGTGTTGATTGGCGAAGCGACACTGGAACAGGCGGCGGTGAAAACCGCGATTCCACGACTTTCGGTGGCGCCGGCGACGATTGATCTTTCCGGCGCGGAGATTGAGCTGGTGACCATGCAGCAGCGCGAGTTCCAGTTGAAGCATGCGCTTGCCACCATGCCAACCCATTGGGACTACGCGATTATTGATTGCCCGCCCTCGCTCGGCTTGCTTACCCTTAATGCGTTAGTGGCGAGCGATGCGGTGCTGATTCCGTTGCAATGCGAGTTTTACGCGCTTGAGGGCTTGGCGCATCTCCTCAAGACCATCAAGCTGGTGCAAAGCGGCTTGAACCCGGCGATTCGCATTCAAGGCGTGGTGCTGACGATGTATGACCGCCGCAACAAACTGACGGAGCAGATCGAGGCCGATGTGCGGGGCTTCCTGGGGCGCGACGTGTATCAGACAGTGATTCCGCGCAATGTGCGCATGAGCGAAGCGCCGAGCCACGGCAAGCCGGCGCTGGTGTATGACCTCAAATGCCCCGGCAGCCAGGCCTATCTCAAGCTGGCGCGCGAGCTGATTCGGCGGGAAAAGGAAATGGCCGCCAGTCACCCATCGCCAGTCGCCAGTGGTGCGGCGGGCGGCTTGAAGGCTTCTTCTTAATACGAATGACGGATGACTGGTAACAACTGGAGACAGAACATGGCACAAGCAAGCAATAAACCTAAAGGCCTCGGGCGTGGGCTTTCCTCGTTGATGGGGGAGACCGCCGTCAGCGCGATTGAAATTGTGGCGCATCAGGGCGACATGAGCGGCGCGGTGCGCTTGCCCGTGGGCCAACTGCAGCCGGGGAAATATCAGCCGCGCCGTCATTTCAGCGAAGAGGCGCTGACGGAGCTGGCGGATTCGATCGAGCGTCACGGCATTATGCAGCCGATTGTGGTGCGAGTGGTGGGCGCGCATCGCTATGAGATTATCGCGGGCGAGCGCCGCTGGCGCGCCGCACAGCTGGCAAAAATCGTCGAAGTGCCGGTGATTATTCGTGAGGTGGACGATGAAATGGCGCTGGAGCTGGCGCTGATTGAGAATATCCAACGGGCGGATTTGAACCCGCTTGAAGAAGCGGCGGGCTATCAGCGGCTGATGGATGAGTTTAATTATACGCAGGAAAAACTCGCGCCGATTGTGGGCAAAAGCCGTAGCCATATCGCGAATTTGCTGCGCCTGCTGAAACTGCCTGAAAGCGTGAAGCGGCGGATTGATACGGGCGAGCTGACCATGGGCCATGCGCGGGCAATTCTGATGGCGAAAAACCCGGAAGAGCTGGCCGAGAAAATTGTCGAGGTGGGCTTGAGCGTGCGTCAGGCCGAGGAGTGGGCGAAAGGCGGTGCGCCGAAGCCCGTTACCGCGCCGGAGGCTTTGTCGATCACTCCCGCAGAAATGCGTGTGACGCCGCTGCATGCGCCGCGCCGCCGCCCGCAGCAAGCCGCCAGCAAGAGCGAAGATGTGTTGCAGATTGAGGCCATGCTGGCGGAATCGTTGGGGCTACGCGTAAGCATCGACCCGCAGGGCGGGCAGGCGGGCGAGGTGGTGATCAGCTATGATTCGCTCGCACAGCTGGATGAGATTCTGCGGCGTTTGGGTGGCGGGGCGTAGAGAATGGGAGAAGGGGAATTGAGGAATTGAGGGAATGAAGAATTGAAGAAAAGCCAGAGATTCCCACGCCAATTCCTCAATTCTCCAATTCCTCAATTCTTCATTTCCCCTTCTCCGGCAACGAACCATGCTCCAGCTTCTGCGTGATATTCCTGAAAATCCTGACCAGCCGACAGCGCTGGCGATTGGTAATTTTGATGGTGCGCATCGGGGGCATGCGGCGGTGATTGCTGCAATGCACAAAATTGCCGCGTCGCAGCAATTGCTGCCTTCGGTGCTAACGTTCGAGCCGCATCCTCGCGCGTATTTTTCTAGGGAAGCTGCGCCGTTTCGCTTGATTGCACCGCGCAGCAAATGGCGGGCATTGCAGGCGCTTGGGGTGGCGCGGATTTATAGTTTGCGCTTTAACGCGGCACTCGCATCGATGCCCGCCGAGCGTTTTGTCGAAGCTATTTTGCTGCAGCGCTTGGGTGCGAAAGCGATCGTCACCGGCGAGGATTTTTGCTTCGGCGCCAAGCGCCGTGGCAATGTGGCCATGCTGCGCGACTATGGTGCCGCGCATGGGGTGACGGTCGAGACGGTTGGCGCGCTGGCGCATGCCGGCGAGGTTGTTTCCTCGAGCGCGATTCGCGCCGCGCTTTCAGCGGGCGACATGGCGCATGTGGCGACGCTGCTGGGGCGTGCCTACACCCTCAGCGGCCATGTGGCGCGGGGCGATGGGCGAGGCCGCGGGCTTGGCTTTGCCACCGCCAACGTGACCCTGCCGCGTGGGGTGATGCTGCCGCCGCTGGGCGTTTATGCCGTGACGGTGACGGGGCTTGGGCCAGGGGTGGCCAATCTCGGCCTGCGCCCGAGCTTTGCAGGGGGCACCGCGCCACGGCTCGAGGTGCATCTATTCGACCTCGACCGCGACCTTTATGGCCAGCGGCTGGAGGTGGCATTCCATGCGTTTTTGCGCCCCGAGCGGCGCTTTGAAGACGTGCAGGCACTAGTGGCGCAGATCGAGGCCGATGCGGCAACGGCCCGGGTACTCCTCTCAGCCTGTTGATTTCGCTTGACCTTGTTGCCGCGTTACGTTAGCTCTAGTGGCAGATGCAGTTCTTGCGTCGCCCGCGCCTTGATGCCTGGATCGGCAAAAATGGGTCGTTTGATTACCCCGGCGCGTTTTCCCACCACTTTCTCGCTTGCGCTAGCCAAGGCTGGTGACGCGCGAAGGTACAGCCAGAGTTTTTCATGAAATTACAAGAATTAAAGCGCAAGAAGCCGAGCGAGTTGCTGGCGCTTGCCGAAGATGCAGGCATTGAAAACGCCAGCTCGCTGCTGAAGCAGGACATGGTCTTCACCCTTCTCAAACGCGCCGCGGAAGAGGGCACGGAAATCACCGGCGAAGGGGTGATTGAGGTGCTACAGGATGGCTTCGGCTTTCTGCGCTATCCGGAGGCGAACTACCTCGCCGGGCCGGACGATATTTATGTGCCCCCTGCGATTGTGAAGAAGCTGGGCCTGCGCACCGGCGACACGGTGGAGGGCGTGCTGCGCGCACCGAAGGATCAAGAGCGCTATTTTGCGATTACGGAAGTGAAGCGCGTGAACTTTGAAGAGCCGGAAGCGCTGCGCCACCGCCTGAACTTTGAAAACCTGACGCCGCTTTACCCCGAAGAGCGCCTGTAGATGGAGTTCCTCGACCCCTCGAAAAAAGAGGACCTGACCCGCCGGGTGATCGATCTCATCGCGCCGCAAGGGAAGGGGCAGCGGACATTGATTGTGGCGCCGCCGCGCACGGGTAAAACCGTGGTGCTGCAAAACATCGCCCATGCAATTACGGCGAACCATCCGGAATGTTTCCTGATTGTGCTGCTGATCGACGAGCGGCCCGAGGAAGTGACCGATATGGCGCGCACGGTGAAGGGCGAGGTGGTTAGCTCCACCTTCGACGAACCGGCGGATCGCCATGTGAAGCTCGCCGAAATGGTGATTGAGAAAGCCAAGCGCCTGGTGGAACATAAGAAGGATGTGGTGATTCTGCTCGACTCCATCACCCGTTTGGGCCGGGCGTATAACACCGTCGTGCCGTCGTCCGGCAAGGTGCTCACCGGCGGGGTGGATGCGAACGCCCTGCAACGGCCGAAGCACTTCTTCGGTGCGGCGCGCAACATCGAGTTTGGTGGGTCGCTGACGATTATTTCAACGGCGCTGATCGAGACCGGCAGCCGCATG
>CAZUOS010000087.1:0-6196 GCA_964621415.1 uncultured Azospirillum sp. | reverse complement strand
CTTCGCACCCACACCTCGCCCGTTCAAATCCGCACCATGATGGGCGAGAAACCGCCGATTCGCATCATCGCACCGGGGACGACCTATCGCAGCGATTCGGACATGACGCACACGCCGATGTTCCATCAGATCGAGGGGCTGGTGATCGAGAAAGCCGTGCATATGGGGCATTTGAAGGGCCTGCTGCATGATGCGCTGGCGGCGTTCTTCGGCCTCGAGAAACTGCCGATGCGCTACCGCGCGAGCTTCTTCCCGTTCACCGAGCCTTCGGCCGAGGTGGATATTGGCTGCAAGCGTGGGCGCGACGCGCTGGTGATTGGCGAGGGCGACGACTGGCTCGAAGTAGCGGGCTGCGGCATGGTGCACCCGAACGTGCTGAAAAATTGCGGGCTGGACCCCGCCGAATGGCAAGGCTTCGCCTTCGGTTGTGGCATCGAGCGCCTCGCCATGCTGAAATACAACATCCCGGATTTGCGCACCATGTTCGCGGGCGACGTGCGCTGGCTGAAACATTATGGCTTTAGCGCGTTTGACGTGCCAAACCTGGTGAAGGGAGTTGGGCAATGAGTTTAGAATTCAAAATTGTCCTAAGTGTTGCGATAGTATTTCTTATAAGCCTTTTTTGTAAAAAAATGCTTATTACCTATCTAGCTCGCAAACTTATGAAAAAGCAAATCGAGCTAGTTTCAGAAAGTAATAATTACGAAGAAAAATAACCGCCATTGAGAATGACGATTTTAAGTCACGAAACGATACTCATTTATGAAATTTCCCCTCTCTCTTCTCAAAATGTTCCTGAAAACTGAGGCGAGCCTCGCAGAGATTGCTGCGACAGCGACGGCGATTGGCCTCGAGGTGGATGCGATTGAAGATAAATCCGCCGCGCTAAAACCCTTCGTGGTGGCCGAGATTCTCCACGCCGAAAAGCACCCGCAGGCCGATAAGCTGCAAGTGTGCAAGGTGCGTGCGGCGCAGGGCGAGCTGCAAATTGTGTGTGGGGCGCCGAATGCGCGGGCGGGTATCAAGGTGGCGCTCGCCAATATCGGCACCCTCATCCCCACCAACCAGATGGAAATCAAGGCCGCGAAGGTGCGCGGAGTAGAAAGCCAGGGCATGATGTGCAGCGCCCGCGAGCTGGGACTGGGCGAGGATCATGCGGGGATTATTGAACTGCCGCTCGATGCCGCGATTGGCAAAAGCATTGTCGAGATACTGGGGCTTGATGACCCGATCCTCGACCTTAACATCACCGCCAACCGTGGCGATTGCATGGGCGTCGCCGGTATCGCGCGCGACCTCGCGGCGGCGGGGCTGGGCGAGTTTGTCTACCATCAACCGCCAGCGATTGCGGGGGAAGGTGCTACGTATGACATCACACTCGAAGATGCGGGCTGCCCGATGTTCTATGGGCGCGTGGTGCGCGGCCTTCGCAATGGGCAATCGCCGGAATGGCTGCAACGCACCCTGACGGCGGCAGGTATGCGGCCAATTTCGGCACTGGTGGATGCGACGAATTTCGGCACGCTGGCCTATGGCCGCCCGAGCCATGTCTATGACCTTAGCAAGCTAAAGGGCGCGATCGTGGTGCGCCCCGCGCGCGAGGGCGAGACGTTGCTGGCCCTCAACGACAAAACCTACACGCTCAGCCCGCGCGACCTGGTGATCGCGGATGATTCCGGGGCGATTGGCCTTGCGGGGATTATGGGGGGGAAATCGACCAGCGTCGATGCCGCGACGACGGATATTCTCATCGAAGTCGCACTGTTCGACCCGCTGCGCATCGCCGCGACTGGCCGCGCGCTGCAAATCGATTCCGACGCGCGCACGCGCTTCGAACGTGGGGTGGATCTTGGCGGGCTGGAGATGGCCGACCATGGGATCACCGGATTCATTCAGCAACTATGCGGCGGCACGGCAGGGCCTGTGAACATGGTGGGTAAAGCGCCAGAGGCTGCCGCGCCCATCGCCTTCGACCCCGCCTTCATCAACGGCCTGAACGGTGTCGAGGTGCCGGAAGCACGGCAGATCGAGATTTTGACCAGGCTCGGCTTCCGCCACGAACCACGAACCACGAACCACGAGGCACGGTTCACTCCCCCCAGCTGGCGTCATGATTGCAGCCAACCCGCCGACCTCGCCGAGGAAGTGCTGCGCATCGTGGGGTATGACGCGATTCCCCTCACCCCGCTGCCGAAAGCCACGCACATCGCCAAGCCCGCGCTCGATAGTGCGCAAGCGCGCGCCAGCCTGCTGCGTCGTGTCGCGGCCAGCCGTGGCCTCCACGAAACCTATAGCTGGGGATTTTGCTCGAAGGAACAAGCCGCCGCCTGGGGCGGACAAGCGGAAGCGCTGGAACTCCTCAACCCCATCAGTGCGGATTTATCGGTAATGCGGCCGAAAATCCTGCCGCATCTGGTCGAAGCCGTGCGCACGAACCTCGCGCGTGGCATTGCGGATATCGCGCTGTTCGAGCTGGGTGCCACCTTCCACGATACCACGCCAGAGGGGCAGAAAACCGTGCTCAGTGGCCTGCGGGTGGGCAATCGCGCCGGACTGCATTGGGCGGAAACCAAGCCCGTGGATGTGTATGACGTGAAGGCCGACCTCTTCGCACTGCTCGACGCGGCGGGGATTAACACCGCGCAACTGATGGTGATGCCCCCCAAGGATGCACCCTGGTTCCACCCGGGCCGCAGTGGCGTGGTGGGGCTGGGGCCCAAAAACCTGCTCGGCAGCTTTGGCGAGCTGCACCCCAGCCTGCTGAAGCAGTTCGGGGTCGAGGTGCCGGTCTATGCGTTTGCGCTGTTTGTCTCGGCGCTGCCGGGGGCGAAAGCCGCCAAGCGCAAGCCGCTGGTCGCTTCCGACTATCAGGCCACCACGCGCGATTTTGCCTTCGTGGTGGAGGCAAGCCTGCCCGCGAGCGAGCTGGTGAAGCATATCAACGCCGCTGAAAAAAATCTCCTGCGCGAGGTGACGATTTTCGACGTGTATCAGGGTAAAGGCATGGAGCCGGGCAAGAAGTCCATCGCTCTTTCCATCACCCTGCAAGCGGCGGATCGCACCCTCACCGAGGCGGAGATTGAGGCCGCGTCGAGCGCGATCCTTGCCAACGTGAAGAAGGTAGGAGCGAGCTTACGCGCATGACCCCTACCCTGCATCGCCTGCCGGTGGGCGAAACGCCGCACCACCTCGCACTTTATGACTGGGGCAACCCCGACGCCTCGCGGGTGACGGTGTGCGTGCATGGGCTCACCCGCAATGCACGGGATTTTGATTTTCTCGCCCAGCAGCTGGTCGCCACGGGGCGACGGGTGATCGCCATCAGCATGGCCGGGCGCGGCGACACCGAGTGGCTGGCCGACCCCATGGGCTACACCTACGCCACCTATGTGACCGATTGCCTCGCCGTGCTCGATAATTTCCACCTGCGCGAGGTGGAATGGGTGGGCACCAGCATGGGCGGCATTATCGGCATGATGCTGGCCTCGCAACGGCCGGGGCGCATCCGCAAGCTCATCCTCAACGATATTGGCGCACGCATCAGCGCGGCGGCGCTCGCGCGCATCTATGCCTATGTGCGCACCATGCCCCGGCAATTCGCCGACCGTGCCGAGGCCGAAGCCTATTTGCGCATCGTATTCGCGCCCTGGGGTGTGGCCGATACTCCCGCCTGGCCGGCGCTGGTGGAAAGCTCGCTGATCGCGCGCGACGGCGTGCTGCGCTATGCCTGCGACCCGGCGATTGTGGTGCCCATCAATGCTGCCGCCAAACAGTTCGAGGCGACGCAGGAAGTCGATCTCAGCCCGTTCTGGAGCGAAATCCAAATCCCAACCCTCATCCTGCATGGGGCGGATTCCGACATCCTCGACCGCGACACCATCACCGCCATGCGGGCGACGAACCTAAACACCCAGAGCATCAGCTTCCCCGGCATCGGCCATGCCCCAGCGCTGATGGATAGCGCCCAAACCGCGCCGATTCTGGAATGGCTCGACCGCAGCCTAAGCGACCGTATGGCGCTCGGTTTCTAGGTTCTTCGTTATTGCGCGCGAAGCGAAGCCATGACGACCTCTTGCTCGTCACCGGGCATCAGGCCGCTTAATGGTTACCGCTGGGATAATCGGAGCGGCAGTTGTTCGAGTTATTGCTGCTGCACCCCACGGCCTCGATCGCTCCCGCCGCCACGCATTGCCATATGCTGGGTTTGCCCGCCGCACGGTCTTCGTCATCCAGCGCGCAGGCGCAGCCGCTGAGCGTAGCAAGCGCAACTAAAGCCATCAATGAACGGCACATAAAGCGTTCCCGTGATTACTGCGATGCATCCGTTGGGCCAACGCCGCCATGCAGCGCGCTGGTACTGCCGTCGCTATCCGAGGAGTCTTCACTCGCTGAACACCCTGAACCCCACACACAGTGCTTGCTGCCATAGAAGTCCGTAAACCATTTGGTTTCGTCTTTCTCGGCCTTGGTTTCGGTGTCGAGCGTATCAATACCGATACCGGCTTCCTTGCCGGTTTCCAGGCCTGCGCAACCCGCGAGCAGCAGCATAGCCGGAGCGAGCAACAGCCAACGCACGGTCATTCCGGCCTCCAGGGTTGATAATCCGCAGTGGAAGGCGCACGCACGCCACCGCGCGACAAATGCCCTTTCGGCAAATAGCGGCCGAGCGTGCCGGTTAAGTTGGGCAGATGCGGCTTTTGCCAGCCATGCACCCGCGCTTCGGAGAGCGGCGCGGCAAGCGTGTAATGCAGCCAGCCGTGCCAGGCGGGCGGCACCTTCGAGGCATCCACAATCCCGCGATACATCACCCAGCGGCGCTTATGCGCCTCGCCCGGGCGCTGGCATTTGGCTTCGTAATAGCGATTGCCGAACTCGTCGCGCCCCACGAAACGGCCATGCAGCCAAGTGTGGAGGATTGTTCCCAAAGTGGCAGCCATCGGAATCTCCTAGTTATCGAGGAAGCTACGAATCTTGCGCGAGCGCGAGGGGTGCTTCAGCTTACGCAGCGCTTTCGCCTCAATCTGGCGGATGCGCTCACGCGTGACGCTGAATTGTTGCCCCACTTCCTCGAGCGTGTGGTCGGTGTTCATGCCAATGCCGAAACGCATGCGCAACACGCGCTCCTCACGCGGGGTGAGGGAGGCGAGAATCCGCGTCGTCACTTCGCGCAGGTTGCTCTGGATGGCGGAATCCACCGGCAGCACAGCATTCTTATCCTCGATGAAATCGCCCAGATGCGAGTCCTCCTCGTCCCCCACCGGGGTTTCGAGCGAGACCGGCTCCTTGGCGATTTTCATCACCTTACGCACTTTATCGAGCGGCATCACGAGGCGTTCAGCCAGTTCTTCCGGCGTCGGCTCGCGGCCAATTTCATGCAGCATCTGGCGGCTGGTGCGGACGATTTTGTTGATCGTCTCGATCATATGCACCGGAATACGGATGGTGCGCGCCTGGTCGGCGATGGAACGGGTGATGGCCTGACGAATCCACCAGGTCGCATAGGTGCTGAACTTATAGCCGCGCCGATATTCGAACTTATCGACCGCTTTCATCAGCCCGATATTGCCTTCCTGAATGAGATCAAGGAATTGCAAACCACGGTTGGTGTATTTCTTGGCGATGGAGATCACCAGGCGCAGGTTGGCCTCGATCATCTCTTTTTTGGCGCGGGAGGCATCGCGCTCGCCCTTGCTTACCGCCATGACCACGCGCTTGAACTCGGAAATATCGAGCGCGGTTTCGGTCGCGATTTTGGAAATCTCGCGGCGCAGGTCTTCAATGTCGCGCTTGTGATGTTCGGTGAACTCTTTCCAGCCTTTTTCCTTCAGCTTGGCCACGTTGCCCAGCCAGTCGGGGTCCAGCTCGCGGCCATTATACTGCTCAAGAAAGCTCATGCGCTTCACGCCTGCTTTCTCGGCCAGGCGCAGCAGCTGCATCTCGGTAGAGATCAGGCGCTTGTTGATGGCATAGAGCGTCTGCATCAGCTCCTCAACCCGCATGTTATTGAAGCGGATGGAAAGCATGATCTCGACCATTTCGGTGAGCAGCGCGGGGTATTTTTTATCGTCAGCCTTGGTGACATCCCCTTCGCCCAGGGCGCGGGCGTGGCGCTTTTCCTGAAGCTTGCGCAATTGCTTGCTGACGCGGGCGAAGTTATCCAGCTTCTCGAGCACGGTGGGCAGTAATTCCTGCTCCA
>CAZUOS010000086.1:4271-6268 GCA_964621415.1 uncultured Azospirillum sp. | reverse complement strand
TGGCTGCGCCTCTCTCCGCTTCGCTCCGGGTCCGGCACAAGGCCGGGATGACGCCTCTTTTTCCATGCTTTTATTAGGCCAGCCCGCTACATCTCGTCGCCATGGTGCGCAGGCGTAACGCCTAGGCGTTTGGCTTTTTTGAGTTTGCGCATGATCATGTCGCGCTTCATTTTTGAGAGATGGTCGACGAACACCACGCCGTTGATATGGTCGATCTCGTGCTGCAGGCAGGTGGCGAGGATGCCGCTCGCCTCGATGGTTTTGGCGGCACCGGTTTCATCGAGATAGCGCACGAGCACGCTTTCGGGGCGCACCACGTCGGAATATTGGTCGGGGAAGCTGAGGCAGCCTTCCTTATAGACCGAGTCTATCTCGGAATGTTTGACGATTTCCGGGTTGATGAGCTTCATCGGGTCGCGGCCACCATCGCGCACGGCGATATCGAGCACAATGCAGCGCTTATGCACGCCGATCTGCACCGCCGCAAGGCCGATACCGTCGTTCGCGTACATGGTGTCGAGCATGTCGTCGAGCAGCAGGCGAATGGTGTCGTCCACCCGCTCGACCGGTTGCGAGGGAATCAACAAGCGCTCATCCGGCGCGATAACGAGGGGTCGTATAGCCATAAGGGCGCTATTTTACTGCGAGACGTTACGGTTAGCGAGCGCTTTTTTCATCCGTGCGAGGCTTTCCGTCGCGCCAAGGATCGCCATCGCCTCGGGGATATCTGGCCCGCTCATGGCCCCGACGAGGCCCGCGCGCATCGGCGGCATCAGCTCGCCCAGCTTTTTGCCAGATTGGGCGGCAACCGCGCCGATCAGCTCTTTCACGGTTTCGGCGCGCCAGGGGGTGGCGAGCGCCTCGAGCGCGGGGATGACCAGCGCCAGGTTTTCGCCGGATTTGGCCAGCGTCTGCGCGGCTTTTTCGTCATACACGTGTGGCGCTTCGAGGTAGAAACGCACCGCCTCGCGCAGCTCGGGCAGCGTGCTGGCCTTGGATTTAACACTATCAAGCGCCGCCGCGAGGTTAATACCCGTATGCTCAAGCGCTAGCGCTGCCGCCAGCTCTGCCCCCGGTTTCGCCCGCAGGTAATGCGCGTTGACATGGTTCAGCTTGGCGAAATCGAGCCGCGCCGGGGCCTTGCCAATATGCTCGAGCGTGAACCACTCGATGGCTTGCGCGTCACTGAAAATCTCGTCGTCGCCATGCCCCCAGCCGAGCTTGGCGAGGTAGTTGCGCATCGCCTCAGGCAGATAGCCCATATTGGCATATTCGGTGGTGCTGGTGGCGCCGTGGCGCTTGCTCAGCTTCGCGCCATCTGCCCCATGAATCAGCGGGATATGCGCAAACACCGGAATCTCCCAGCCCATGGCCTGATAGATCACGCTCTGGCGACCGGCATTGTTGAGGTGGTCGTCGCCACGAATCACATGCGTCACGCCCATATCGTGGTCATCTACCACCACGGCGAGGTTATAGGTCGGCGTACCGTCGGAGCGCAAAATCACCAGGTCATCGAGTGCATCCGGGCCGAAATGCACATCGCCCTGCACCGCGTCCTTCACCACCACTTCGCCCTCAAGCGGTGCTTTGATGCGGATGGAGGGTTTTACGCCCGCCGGGGGCGTCAAGCTAACACCTGCCGTCGCCGACGGCCGCCAACGGCGGTCATACTTAAACACTTCGCCTTTGGCCTCGGCGGCTGCGCGCTGCTCGGCCAGTTCTTCTTGCGTGGTATAGCAATAATAGGCCCCGCCGCGCTGCACCAGCGCTTCCGCCACTTCGCGGTGACGCTCGGCGCGCAGGCGTTGATAGACCACCTCGCCATCATAACGCAGGCCGAGCCACTCCAGCCCATCGAGAATCGCCTGATAGGCGGCGTCGGAATTGCGCGCGAGGTCGGTATCCTCGATCCGCAGGCGGAACTGCCCGCCCATATGGCGCGCAAAGAGATAGTTAAACAGCGCCGTGCGCGCGCCGCCAATATGCAGCATGCC
>CAZUOS010000086.1:0-4171 GCA_964621415.1 uncultured Azospirillum sp. | reverse complement strand
GTGCTAAGAACGTGCCCTTATAGCAACGCGCACGGCGATGTCACGCATGTTCGAGCCTTTCGTTAGCCGCTGGAAATCCGAGCCGACACGCCACGTGCTGTGGCTTCCGGTGCTGTTTGGCGCAGGCATCGCGCTCTATTTTTCGCTGAAGGTCGAGCCGCCGGAATGGCTGCTGCCGCTGCTGGTGCTGATGGCGATCGGCGGCGCGGTGGCGCTGCGTAAGCGTGCCCTGCCGCTGATGTTGGCAGTGCTGATCGTGCTGGCGGGGGCGGGCTATACGCAGTGGCGCACGCTCGCCCATCAGCCGATGATGCTGCGCGAGGCGCTCTCGCCACGCCTGATTGTGGGCGAAGTGCGCGATATCGAGCGCACGCAAGCCGGGGTGCGCCTGCGCCTTAAGCACCTCACGGTGGATGGCCTCGCGCCCGAGCTGACCCCGGCGGAAGCGCGCCTCAGCGTGCGGTTTAAGCAGGGCGCGGCGTTCGAGCTGCCGCGCATCGGCGATGCGATTGGCATGCGCGCTGGCCTTATGCCACCGATGGGCCCGGCACTGCCCGGCGGCTTCGATTTCGCGCGCTATTTCTATTTCAGCGATATCGGCGCGGTGGGCTATGGCCTGCCGCCCTGGAAGGTGCTGGGTGAACAGAAAGCGGGTGAGGGGGGTAGCCTCGCCGATGATTTCTGGAGCTGGCGCTCGCGGCTGACGGATCGCATCGTGCGCGAGGTGGGCATCGAGACCGGGGGTGTCGCCGCGGGGCTGATCACTGGCGATGCGCGCGCCATCTCGCAAAGTGATTTCGAGGCCCTGCGCGCCAGCAATCTCTATCACATTATCGCCATTTCCGGCGAGCATATGGTGATGATCTCAGGGGTAATTTTTATCGGCCTGCGGTTGCTGATGCTGCTACTGCCGCCGCGCTACCGCTATCGACCGGAGAGCAAATCCATCGCGGCACTGCTCGCCTTGGTGCTGGTGACGGTCTATCTCTTCGTCACGGGCTTGCCTACCTCGGCTGTGCGGGCGTATGTGATGATCGCGCTGGTGCTGCTTGCGATCCTCTCGAACCGGCAGGTGGATGCGATGCGCTCGCTCGCCATTACCGCACTGCTGATGCTGGGTTACGACCCCGCCGCCCTGCTCGATCCCGGCTTCCAGCTCTCCTTCGCCGCCACGCTGGCGCTCATCGCGCTCATCGAGTCGCCGCTCCTCGCGCAGGCCCCGGGGGTGGAGCGCTCGCGCCGCGCCATGGCCGGGCGCTATGTGCTGACGATGCTGCTCACCAGCGTGGTGGCCGAGGCGGCGACGACGCCGTTTGTCATCTCGCTGTTCAACAACGTGTCGCCCTATGGCGTGCTGGCGAACAGCATTGCCACCCCGCTTGTCAGCCTGTTCCTGATGCCGCTGGTGGCGGTGTTTTTCCTGCTGCTGCCATTCGGGGCCGAGGGGCTGGCGCTAGCGCTGATGCAGTATGGTATCGAGGGGTTGCTGGCGATTGGTCGCTGGGTGGCGAGCTTCCCCTATGCGCAAATATTTGCGCCCTCACTGCCTGCCTATGGGCTGGCGTTGTTTACCATGGGGCTGTTGTGGATCTGCCTCTGGCGCACGCGCTGGCGGCGCTTCGGGCTTGCGCCCGCGCTCCTTGGGGTGGCGACGCTCGCCACGGTCACCCCGCCGGATATGCTCATCGGCAGCACGCTGAAGCAAATCGCCTTCCGGGGGGGCGACGGCTTCGTGCTGGCGCGCGGGCGGGCGGATTCTATGGTGCCCGAACTCTGGGCCAACGGCATGGGCGAAAAACGCTTCGAGAAAGCCGAAGCACCCGATTGGCGCTGCGACGCCATGGGCTGCGTGGCGCGGGTGCGTGGTGCGCGCGTCGCCTTCCCGCAGGATTTAACCGCGCTTCCCGAGGATTGTGCGCAGGCAAAACTGGTAGTGACCTTAGCCCCCAATGCCGCCTGCAAGGGGGGCGCAGAAATGCTGAATGAACGGACATTAAAGCAAACCAGTGCCGCCGCCCTGTGGCTGAATCCAGGCCAAAAACCACGCCTCGAAACCAGCCGCGACTGGCAAGGCCAACGTCCCTGGAGCCTCGCCACCGAGGAAGACGAGGGCGAGGAGCCATAAATCTTAGCAATATATTAACCTGTTATGCGTAGACTGAGTGATTCACACCAGAGGAACACGCAGGACGATGACAGACAACACAAAAAAACCTACTCTTGAGGACATGCACCGATTAGGGGAAGAGTTTCGCAATCGCTTGAATCTTGAGAGCTCATGTCGAAGCGACTTTCAAATCACTGCGGAATCCTTAGAAAAGTTAGCGGATCGCAACCAAAATGGAACGCTTGACCCCGACGAACAATTAGCGGTGATTGATGGGTTGATTAAACACCATGCGAGCCATATTTCAGAAGGAATCATCCCCGCTGGCCTTCAGAAATTCAAAGTGGCTGATGCTGGCGCCATCAAAGAATCGTTGGCACGCGAGTTTAGACTCAATGTTATCGATTTGCCGTCAGCATATCTGGAAGTTATCCAACAAGCAGCGACTGTCGTTGCAAAACCCAACTTACCCGGAGCAGTCTGGAACCGTCTGCCGAATAAAGAGGCATCAAGAAGAATGTAGGCCCTATTCCTCCGCCATCAACAGGGCTTCGGCCTCGGGCGTGAGGGGGGTGTTGCGCAATAAGCGGACTTCTTCGAGCAGTGCCCGTTTCTGGGCAAGCAGCGTGACAGCACAGGCGAGAAGGCCCAGAAGCGCCGCAAAGCCGCTGCGCAGTAGGGGATTATCCGCAAGCATCGGCACCAGGAGGTGATAGCTAAGGGCGGCCACGGCGCTCGCCAGCAATGCCGGGGCATAATGCACGAGATAATCAGCGAGCCGTAGCGACAGCAGCGGCAGCACCCGACGCAGATAGCGCAACGTATAAAGCCCTACACACCCCGTATAGGTGAGGCACGCCCATACCGTTCCCTGATGCACCACCAGCAGCAACGCTCCGAGCCATAGCAGCGCGAATTCGGCCGTGAGGCGCATTTGCAAATCCGTGCGCTCAAGCGCGAAGCAAAGCGTCTCCGACAGCGCGACGACTGCTTGCAGCGCCGTCGCCGGGGCCACCAGCACAAACAGCAGCCCCGTGGTGGCCCATTTGGCGGAAAGCACAAAGGTAAAAAACGCCTCATGCGCCACGGCCACCATCGCCATCGCCGGAAAGATGAGCGCGGTCAGCAGACGCGTGATGAGCAGATAGATGCGGGCCAGCTCGTGCGGGCGATCTTTCAGCTTCACCAGCTGGCCATAAAGCACATATTGCAGCGGGCCGATGACCAGCATACCCGGCAACCGCGCGAACTGGAACGCCATGGAATAAAACCCCAGCACGCCCGCCCCAAGCGCATGGCCAATGATCCAGTTGTCTGCCATGCGCGAGCCTTGCGAAAACAGGCTATTGCCCAGCACATTACGCCCGAAACGTAAATGCTCGCCCAGGGTGGCACGGCGAAAAACCCATAGCGGTTTAAACGGCGAAAGCGCCATCGCCAGCACCATGCGCAAGGCGAAATAGACGATCTGTTGCCACACCATCGACCAGGCGCCGTGGCCGTGATAGGCCATCCACACCGCAACGCTGATGCTGGCAATGAGGCAGAGCATCTCGATGAGGGCGATGACGTGAAACCGCTCGCTTTGTTGAATCGCGGTGACGGGAATCACGTGCGCGGTTTGCGCGAACACGCAGAATCCCAGCGCGGCAATCATACCGAAGAGCATCGGCTCGCGGAACAGATAGGCGGCAAGCGGCGCTAGCACCACCACCGCCAGCGAAAGCACAATACCAAACAGAATCGTCAGCCAGAAATTGGACGACCACACCGCGCGCTCGGTCAGTGGCACCCGCACCAGCGACATGCCAATCCCCGCATCGGCCAGCATCATGGCGAGAAGGGCAAACGGCATCGCAATCGCCACCAGCCCATATTCCGCAGGCGAAAGCAGGCGCGAGAGAATCGGGATCGTGATAAAATTGGCGAGCAAGCGCACCAGCCTTACGGCGGAGATCGATGCAGTGCCAAGAATCAGCGTGCGAAGTGCCATGGATGCTGTTTGCGACGGCTGGCCCAGAAGCGCAAGATAAATGCAGGATTCGTGCAGGAGATTCGTTGAGG
>CAZUOS010000085.1:0-6277 GCA_964621415.1 uncultured Azospirillum sp. | reverse complement strand
GTGAAGAACATGATCACCGGTGCGGCGCAGATGGATGGTGCGATTCTCGTTGTGAGCGCGGCCGACGGCCCGATGCCGCAAACCCGTGAGCATATTCTGCTCGCGCGTCAGGTGGGCGTTCCGGCGATTGTCGTGTTCCTGAACAAGTGCGACATGGTGGACGATAAAGAACTGCTGGAACTCGTGGAGATGGAAGTGCGTGAGCTTCTCTCGAAATACGATTTCCCGGGCGACACGATTCCGATCATCCATGGCTCGGCGCTTTCGGCGCTTGAGAACAAGAACGATGGTTTCGGCAAAGAAGCCGTGCTGAAGCTGATGGAAGCGGTGGATGCGTACATTCCGCAGCCTGCACGTGCGGTGGATCAGCCGTTCCTGATGCCGGTGGAGGACGTATTCTCGATCTCGGGTCGTGGTACGGTGGTGACCGGCCGCGTGGAGCGTGGTCAGATTAAAGTGGGTGAAGAAATCGAGATTGTGGGTCTCAAGGACACGCAGAAGACGACCTGCACCGGGATTGAGATGTTCCGCAAGCTGCTGGACGAAGCCCAGGCGGGCGACAACGCGGGCGTACTGCTGCGTGGTACGAAGCGCGACGATGTGGAGCGTGGTCAGGTGTTGGCGAAGCCGGGCACGATTACGCCGCACACGAAGTTCGAGGCAGAGGCGTACATTCTGACCAAGGATGAGGGTGGCCGTCACACGCCGTTCTTCACCAACTACCGTCCGCAATTCTACTTCCGCACGACGGACGTGACGGGTGTGGTATCGTTGCCGAGCGGGATCGAGATGGTGATGCCGGGCGACAACATCAAGATGGAAGTGCAACTGATTGCGCCGATTGCGATGGATCAGGGTCTGCGCTTCGCGATCCGTGAAGGTGGCCGTACCGTCGGTGCGGGCGTCGTCGCCAAGATCATTGCGTAAGGTAAACGAGAGACCAGAGGCCAGCGGCCAGCGGTCAGGGAAGGAGAAAAGGCGAGACGGATACAAAGGGTAAGGTCGGATTTCTGATCTCTAACCTCTGGCCTCTGGCCTCTTTCTAGGAGACTAAAATGGCAACCATGCAAAACCAGAAAATCCGTATTCGCCTGCAGGCGTACGATCATGCGGTGCTCGATCACTCGGCACGTGAGATTGTAAACACGGCAAAGCGTACCGGCGCGCAAGTGCTGGGCCCGGTGCCGCTGCCGCGCCGTATCGAGCGCTTCACGGTAAACCGTTCGCCGCACATCGACAAAAAGTCGCGGGAGCAATTCGAGATCCGTACGCACAAGCGTCTGATCGATATCGAAGAGCCGACGCCGCAAACGATTGATGCGCTGGGCAAACTCGATCTTGCATCGGGCGTGGAAGTGGAAATCACGGTGCTGGCGGCAGCGTAAGGTAAATAGAGTTCAGAATTCGGTATTCGGAATTCAGCAAAAGAAGGAGAAGAGGACAGGCAAGGCGTTGAGAACAAAGGGGGGTCCCTGATTCTGAAAGCTGAATACTGAACTCTAAGGAGAGATTAACATGCGTACAGGCGTACTCGCAAATAAAGTAGGGATGACGCGCATTTACACCGAAGACGGTGTGAGCGTGCCGGTCACCGTACTGGCGCTCGACCACGTGCAAGTGACGGCGCAACGCACCAAGGAGAAGGACGGCTACACGGCGGTTCAGCTTGGCGCGGGTAAAGCAAAGAAACACCGCACCGCGAAGGCGCAGCAAGTGGTATTCGCCAAAGCGAACGTAGAGCTGAAGAAAAAGCTCGTTGAGTTCCGCGTGGCCGAAGATGCACTGCTGCCGGTGGGCATGGAGATCCGCGCGAACCATTTCGTACCGGGTCAGTTCGTCGACGTGATCGGCGTGACGAAGGGTAAAGGGTTTGCGGGTCCGATGAAACGTTGGAACTTCCGCGGTTTGGAAGCATCGCACGGGGTATCGATTTCGCACCGTTCGCATGGTTCGACCGGTCAGCGTCAGGATCCGGGTCGTACCTTCAAGAACAAGAAAATGGCGGGCCACCTTGGGGTGGAGCGTATTACGGTTGAGAACCTCGAAGTGGTTTCGATTGACGAGGCACGCAACCTGATTCTCGTTAAAGGTGCTGTACCGGGCGTGGATAACGCGTTCGTTCAGGTGGTCGATGCTCATAAACGTGCGCGTCCGGCCGAGGCACCCTATCCGGCACGGATGCAAGCAGAGCAAGCGGCTGCCCCGACCGCCGAGGAAGCGAAGACGGAGTAAGTCATGAAAGTTGCTGTTGTAACACTGGAAAATAAGGCCGCTGGCGAGCTTGAGCTTGCTGATGCGATCTTCGGTTTGGCCCCGCGCAAGGATATCCTTCAGCGCGTGGTGGAATGGCAGCGTGCGAAGGCGCGTGCCGGTACCCATAAAACCAAAGACCGTTCGGAAGTGTCGGGCCCAGGTAAGAAGCCGTTCAAACAAAAAGGCACCGGCAATGCCCGTCAGGGTACGTTGCGTGCGCCGCACCATGAAGGGGGTGGGCGTGCTCACGGCCCGGTGGTGCGTAGCCATGCCTACAGCCTGCCGAAGAAAATTCGTGCGCTGGGGTTGAAGCACGCGCTGTCGTCGAAACAAGCCGAAGGCAAGCTGCTGGTGGTGGATAGCCTGACCGGTAGCAAGACCAAGGCGCTTTCGGCACAGCTCGAGAAGCTGGGGCTCACCAAGCCGCTCTTCATTGCAGGGGCAGAGGTGGATGCTGGTTTTGCAAAAGCGATCAATAACCTGGTGGGCGTGGATGCGCTGCCGGTACAGGGTGCGAATGTTTATGACATTCTGCGTCACAAAGAATTGGTGTTGAGCAAGGATGCCGTTGCCGCACTGGAAGCGAGGCTGAAATGAGTCTGTTGAAAAAGAAACCCGCTGCAAAAAAAGCAGCGACGCTCACGACGGCGGCACAGCACTATGATGTGATTGTGCGCCCGCATGTGACGGAGAAAGCGACCGTTGCGGCAGAGCAGAACAAAATCACGTTCCGCATTTCGCCGACGGCGACGAAGCAGCAAGTGAAAGCGGCTGTGGAAGCGATCTTCAGCGTGAAGGTAGCGAAAGTGAATACGATCAAGGTGGAAGGGAAGGCAAAGCGTTTTCGCGGTCGTCCCGGCCAGCGTAGCGATTTCCGCAAAGCGATTGTTACCCTCGAGGCAGGGCAGCAGGTCGATTTCGCGGCAGGCGCGAAGTAGTGTGATGATCGGATGATCCGATGACGGATGATCCGTGAGGTAGATAAAGCAAAGGAGGGTGGCAGGAGATAAAAAGAGGCAGGGTAGCGAGGCTGGCGCAAGCGGCACTCGACTCTCGACTCTCGACTCTAACCACTAATATTCTATGGCACTAAAACATTTCAAACCAACGACTCCGGGGCAGCGTCAGCTGGTACTGATTGATCGTGCGGATCTCTATAAGGGGAAGCCGGTCAAGACGCTCGTTGAGAAAAAAGATTCGACGGGTGGTCGTAACAACTCCGGTCGCGTGACCTCGTTCCAGAAGGGCGGCGGGCACAAAAAAGCATACCGCGTGGTGGATTTTAAACGTCGCAAGTTCGATGTGCCGGCGGTGGTCGAGCGTTTGGAGTATGATCCAAACCGTTCGGCCTTCATTGCGCTGATTAAATATCAGGATGGCGAGTTGAGCTACATCCTCGCGCCGCAGCGTTTGAGCGTGGGCGATACCGTGGTCAGCGGCGAGCGCGCCGACATTAAACCGGGCAACGCGATGCTGCTTGCTAATGTGCCGATCGGGACGATTGTGCATAACGTCGAGATGAAGCCGGGTAAAGGTGGCCAGATTGGTCGTTCGGCAGGTGCCTATGTGCAGCTTGTCGGGAAAGACTCGGGCTACGCGCAGATCAAACTGCGTTCGGGCGAACTGCGTATGGTGCCGGCGAGCTGCATGGCGACCATCGGTGCCGTTTCGAACCCGGATCACCAGAACGAAGTGATTGGTAAAGCGGGCCGTAACCGCTGGAAGGGTAAGCGTCCGCACGTACGTGGCGTGGCGATGAACCCGGTCGATCACCCGCATGGTGGTGGTGAAGGGAAAACGTCGGGCGGTCGCCATCCGGTAACGCCGTGGGGTCAGCCGACCAAAGGTTACAAAACACGTAATCCGAAGCGTAAGAATAAACTCATTATCCGGACGCGCCATCAGGCGAAGAAGGGCAAGTAAGTACCTAGGGTTTAGTGCCTGGTGCTTAGTAAACTAGTAAAACAGTAACGAAGTAAGGAGGAGTGAATTTAGCAATTAGCGCAAAAGGGCCTTTAACTAGGCACTAGGCACTAATCACTATTCACTGTTGAGTATGGCACGTTCAGTATGGAAAGGCCCGTTCGTCGATGGCTACTTGCTTAAGAAAGCAATGACTGCGCACCAATCTGGCCGCAATATGGTGATTGCGATCTGGTCGCGTCGTTCGACGATTCTGCCGCAGTTCGTGGGCCTCACCTTTGGGGTGTACAATGGCAAGAAGCACATTCCCGTGCTGGTGACGGAAGAAATGATTGGCCATAAATTTGGTGAATTCGCGCCGACGCGTGAGTTCAAAGGCCATACGAGCAATGAGAAGAAAACGGCTGAGAAGAAGTAGTCAGTCACCAGTCGTCAGTCACCAGTGAGGGTGTGACGGTTGGTGGGTGCATATGAGGAGGGGTTGAAAGAAGCGAGTCTAAGGCGGTCCACTGGTGACTGACGACTGGCGACTGGAGACTAAAAACTATGAGCAAACCGAAAACAGAACGTGCACTGGCGACCAACGAAGCGAAAGCGGTCGTGCGCAATTTGCGTACCAGCCCGATCAAGCTGAACCTGGTGGCGGAGATGATCCGTGGTCAGAAAGTGGCCAGCGCGCTGACGCAACTGCAGTTCAGCAAAAAACGCATCGCAAACGATGTGCGCAAGTGCCTGCAATCGGCTATCGCGAATGCGGAAAACAATCATAACCTGAACGTCGACCAGCTCGTCGTGAAGGAAGCCTATGTGGGCAAAGCGATGGTCATGAAGCGTTTTCATGCACGCGCCCGTGGCCGTGGTGCACAGATTTTGAAACCATTCTCGCATCTGACGATTGTCGTGCGTGAAGTTGAGGGAGCGTAAAATGGGTCAGAAGATTAACCCGATCGGGCTGCGTCTTGGCATCAACAAAACCTGGGATTCGCGCTGGTTCGCGGATGAGGATTATGCCACGAAACTGCATGAAGATATCAAGATTCGTCGCTATGTAAAGAAAGCGCTGAATCAGGCCGGCGTGAGCAAGATCGTCATCGAGCGCACGGGCAAAAAATGCTATGTTTCGATTCACTCGGCACGTCCGGGGATCATTATCGGCAAAAAAGGTGCGGATATTGATAAAGTGAAGAAAGATGTGCAAAAACTGACCAAAGATGAAGTGCATATCAATATTCTCGAAGTACGTAAGCCCGAGCTGGATTCGACCCTGATCGCGGAAAGCGTGGCACAGCAGCTGGAGCGCCGCGTGGCCTTCCGTCGCGCCATGAAACGTGCCGTACAGAGCGCGATGCGCATGGGTGCGGAAGGGATCCGTATCAACGTGTCGGGCCGCCTGGGTGGTGCCGAGATCAGCCGCATGGAATGGTATCGTGAGGGCCGGGTGCCACTTCACACCTTGCGCGCCGATGTAGATTATGGTATAGCGCGCGCCCTTACCACGTATGGCATCATCGGGGTGAAGGTGTGGGTTTTCAAAGGTGAGATCCTAAAAGAACAGGAAATTCAACGTTCTCCGGCGGCGAACTTCGCCCAGGCGAGCTAGGAAGGGAGTCGTCAGTCACCAGTCGCTAGTCTCCAGTAGGAGAATGCACCGGTGAGACGAGAAAAAAGGTTAGGAAAGAGAACGTTAGTTTCGGTAACTGCTGGTGACTGAGGACTGACGACTGGAGACTAAGTTATGATGCAGCCGAAAAAAACTAAGTACCGTAAGGCCCATAAAGGGCGTGTTTCCGGTGCGGCCAAAGGTGGATATTCGATCTCCTATGGCGAATATGGCTTGAAAGCAATGACGCCTGAGCGTATAACCGCTCGCCAAATCGAAGCCGCACGCCGTGCGATCTCGCGCCACGTGAAGCGCGTAGGCCGGATGTGGATTCGTATTTTTCCGGATGTGCCGGTAACGCGCAAGCCTGCCGAAGTACGGATGGGCTCGGGGAAAGGTTCGGTGGAATATTGGGTGGCACGCGTGGAAGCGGGTCGCATCATGTTCGAGATCGATGGCGTGCCGGAGAATGTTGCGCGTGAGGCTTTTGATCGCGCTTCG
>CAZUOS010000084.1:0-6294 GCA_964621415.1 uncultured Azospirillum sp. | reverse complement strand
CTACCTATGCGTGCAGATATTTTATTAATATACACGCATAAATATACAGTTTCAAGCAGAAAAAGCAGGAATTATCTCTCCCAACATTACCTCATTTGGTTGGCTTTTGTCGCGATCTATTTTACCGAGGATGGAATTAATCCACCACGCCCAACGCAAGAAAGAACGATGATGGAATCTCACCCCTATGTGGCCGTTGGCATTGTCACCTATAACCACGAGGCGTTTCTGGCGGAATGCCTGGATTCCGTGCTGGCACAGACCTACCCCAACTTCGATATCGTAATCGCCGACGATTGCTCGACCGACCGCACCTACGACATCGCCCTCGCCTATCAAGCCAAATACCCCGACAAAATCAAAAAGGTGCTGCGGCCGGAGAAAAACACCGGCATCTCGGCCAATGTCAATCGCATGCTGGCCGAGCGTCAGGCGGAATATGTCCTCAGCTTCGCGGGCGACGACGTGATGCTTCCCGGAAAAATCGAACGTCAAATGGCGCTGATGCTGGCCAATCCAGACGCTTCGATGTGCTATACCAACCTCGAATGGTTCGACTCCGATTCGGGCAAAAAAATCTGCACCCATTATGGGCTGCTCCAGCAGCCGTCGGAAAAACTTGTCGATATTCTGGGCGACAATTGCGTCGCCACCAACACCCTGCTCTGGCGACGCGCCTGCTCCCCGGCGGAAGGCTACGACGAAACCCTCCCCACCATCAACGACCTCGACTTCGTGCTAAAGCTCTGCCAGCGTGGACGGCCCATCTTCACGCGCGAGGTGCTGGCGCGCTATCGTCGCCATGGCAACAATCTCACCGCCACACGCTTCTTCACCGAGGAGCGATTTATGTATCTCGAGCGCTTGCGCAAAGCCTATCCACAAGCCGAATACGCCGCTGCCCTGCGTAAGTTCGAGGCCATCGCCTACTACGCCCTCATCCGCGAACGCATCGCTGAAGGCAAACGCGGCGAAGCCATCCGCCTGCTGCCGCGCCTCTTCCCCTGGTGCTTCAGCAGCATTAAATGGCTGGCCCGTTGCGGTATTATTGCCAAGAGCTTTATTAAGGGGCGCGTTTCCTATTAGGCACAACAACTCCAACGTTGTCTCTGTAAAAATAGAAGCATAGTATTCGACGATGAATCATAAGCCCAACAATCAGGAAACCGCAGCACATAACAAGCTGATAAACTATAGAGTAATTGCCACTCATCCACCAGTTCTGGAAACGAGCTGCGCGGGGATGCAAATCTGGGGCAGGAAGACGGAACTTACCGAGCCAAGAGGCGTCTCATTGCCCACTATTAAAGAGATTTCACACACACAGCACCCACGCGGAAATTATTCAAAATTATTGTCCCCCCTAGCTTCCTGGAAACGAGCAGCACGAAAACTTCCAAGTAGCATACGTCAAGAACTCCTTGGTATTAGACGAATTATAGTAATTACAAGGGCACGTATGTTTTCACTTTACAGGACTAGATCTCTCGATCCGTGGATGCCGATCATCAGTCAATCACAGCTGTGCGATGCGGATCCCTCCGCAGTGACTCCCTTGCTTCCAGCAGAGGAAATCACCCCCTTGCAACCACATGTGTTCCCATCAGAAGCAGCCAAACATTTCGAATGCGGAGACACGACACATTTCACATTTCCAAAAGTGTTTGCGCTAACGTTGCAAGACGCTACCGTTTATGGCGGCACCAATCTGGTTCGTCATCAGGCAAAAATGGTACGCCACGACCTAATGAACCTCTCGCAGGATGCTACCAGCGAAGAATTACACGGAAGAATGAGCGTCTCCACCAAGCGTCAGGCGATTCGCTGGCTCCAGAACGACCTCAATCCCGAAAAGTTGGATGAGGCGGCAAGCTTTGTTGATGCGTGCGCATTAAACTACGCGCACTGGATAACGGAAGTGTTGCCAAGAATTGCAGTATTTTGTGAGTATCCCGAGTTTGCAAACATCCCCATCATCATCAACAACGGACTTTCCAACTCGCAGATCGAATCGTTAGCGTTGATTGTGGGTCCATCTAGGGAAGTTATTGCGCTATCTGAAAAGAGAGCCGTACAGGTGCGAAAATTGCACGTAGTCTCCCCCACTGGATATTTGCCCTTTGGTCAAAGAAAAACCCATTCACCGCTATATACTCACGGCATTTTCTCATCACAATCAGTTGGTATCATGCGTCAAAAAATATTGGCTGCACTGTCTAGCCCGTCACAGGATATGCCCTCGAAAGTGTATCTACCACGCCCCATAAATCGCCGAGGCATAGCGAATAGCGCCGAGGTAGAGCGTTGCCTCGCGGAAAATGGATACATTGCGGTTTACCCCGAACGCTTAAGTTTCATGGATCAGGTGCTACTCTTCGCTCAAGCGGAAAGCATTATCGGGGCTACGGGGGCGGCATTCGCTAATCTTGTTTTTACAAACCCATCCACAAAAATATGCGTTATGACGGGGTGCCATCCGCATGCCCCCTATGGCTACTGGCAAAATATTGCCACAACCATTGGCAACCGCATACGCTATCTTATCGGGTCAGACATTCCAGCCGTTCACTCTAATTTCTCTGTGGACATTGCATTACTGAAGGCAGCACTATGAAACCCTCCGCAATCGGGAAGCTATTGGATTTTAGAGAGATACTCCCTTCTGATGCGGAGTTTGTGCTAGGTCTTCGCACGGACCCGCAGTTAAACCAACACCTCTCTCCCACCCGCAACGATGTGGAAAAACAAAGGGCGTATCTCCTGCGCTACGCACACTGCACTGACGAATACTACTTCATTATTATGGACAAAGCAGCCACACCCGTTGGAACAATACGAATCTATGACATTCAGGGAGATAGTTTCTGCTGGGGAAGCTGGATCCTTTCTCCAGCCCTCAAGCCTCCTGGGGCAGCGATTGAGTCTGCCATCCTCCTATACGACTATGCCTTCTACGCCTTGCATTTTTCACGATCGCATTTCGATGTTAGAAAAGCCAATCAACGGGTGATCGATTTTCACCTCCGACTGGGAGCATCCATAGTGAGGGAAGACCACGAGAATTATTATTTCAACTACTCGCTTGAACAGTATGAAACCGTGCGAAACAGCTACAAACCACTCATCCTCCCGCAGCGTTCTAACCACTGAGGGCAGACGCGCGCGACCTCGACGAAGCGGTGGAGTGGATTGAGCGCGCGCGAGGTTGGGGCGAGTTTGTTGCGGCGGAACTGCTCACCGAGCGGACGGTGACCTGGCTTTCGATCTGGTATCAGGGCGAGCTGATGGTTGCCCAGTCACGCCGTCGCCATGGGTGGGCGCATAGTGCGATGAGCCCGTCGGGGGTGACGGGGGTGACCAAAATTGGTGAAACCTGCGCTGATCCGGTGGTGGATACGGTGGCGGAACGTGCGGTACGCGCCGTGAGTACCGTACCGCACGGGGTCTACGGAGTCGACATGGCCTATGACCGCCATGGAGTGCCGAATCCCACCGAGATCAACATTGCGCGCTTTTTCACCACCATCGAGTTTTTCGCGCAGGCAGGGCTGAATATGCCAAAGATTTTGAAAGATCTGGCGCTCTATGGTAAACGGCCAAACTTGGAAAAACGCTTGAACCCGCTGCCAAACGGATTGCTCTGGCTGCGGGGGATGGATACGTCACCGCGGCTGACAAGCGAAGCCGAGATGGAAGCGAGCCTGATACGCCTATGAACGTCGCCGCCTACATCGCCCAATTCCTCGTCGAGAAAAACGTCCGCCACGTGTTTGGCTTTCAGGGTGGGGCGATTTTGAAGCTGGTGGATGAGATGATCGCCACCGGAAAAATCGCTTATGTACAAAACTATCACGAGCAGGCTTCTGCCTTCGCCGCCGATGCGTATGCACGGGTGACGGGCGGCCTCGGCGTGGCGCTTGCCACCTCCGGCCCTGGAGCCACAAACCTCATCACCGGCATCGCCAACGCACAGCTTGATTCAATCCCGACCCTGTTCATTACGGGGCAGGATTATACGGCGAACGTCACACGGGGAAACGGCGCACGGCAGAACGGTTTTCAGGATCTGGATATTGTTAGCCTGGTGCGTCCTATCACTAAATACGCCACGATGGTGACGGACCCGACCCGCATCCGTTATGAGCTTGAAAAAGCCTACGATGCGGCCGTCTCAGGCCGCCCCGGCGCGGCCTTGCTCGACATTCCGATCGATGTGCAATTTCAGGAAATTGATCTCTCTCTACTCGAAGGATTCGCCCCGGAAGTCCCCCCCTGCCCTCTCTCTTCGCTACACATACCGAAAATTATCGAGGCCATTCGCCAAGCGAAACGTCCGGTGATTCTGGTCGGTGGCGGCACGCGTATCGCACGGGCGACGGAAGAAGTGCGCCATCTGGCTTTGCGTACAGGCATCCCGGTGATTGGAACAGTCAACGGGCTGGATGTGGTGGAAGGCACGTATGGCTATGCCGGATTGCATGGCAATAGCTGTGCGAATATGGCCGTGCAGAACGCTGACCTGCTGATCGCCTGCGGAGTACGGTTTGGGCAGCGTCAGGTAGGGAAGAAGCCGGAAAACTATACCAGCGCTCGGGTGATTCATATCGATATTGATGAGAACGAGTTGGGGCGCATTTTCCCCGACGAATTGGCGATTCAAGCCGATCTCAAGCCCTTTCTAGCGGCGCTGAACGCGGCACTCGCTACCGAGTCGGAGGCAGATTATCGGGGCTGGCATCACCAGATTCGACAATGGCAACAGCGTTATCGCAGCAATGCGCACCTCAACCCGGAAGGGCTGGACCCGGTGCGGGCGGTGGAAGCCTTGATGCCGCTTTTTTCCGCCGATACGATTTTCACTAGCGATGTCGGCCAGAACCAGATGTGGGTCGCGCAAGGATTCTCGCTGAAGCAAGGGCAGCGTCTGCTGAATTCCTGCGGACATGGCAGCATGGGCTATTCGCTCCCGGCAGCGATTGGCGCGAAGACAGCTTTCCCCCATCGTCCAGTGATCTGCTTTACAGGCGATGGCGGCCTACAGATGAATCTTCAGGAGCTGATGTTTCTTGGCCATCGCCGTGCGGGTGTGAAATGTATCGTGTTCAACAATAACACACTGGGCATGATGCGTGAAGTGCAAGCACGCTATTATCAGGGGCATTATTACGGCGCGAACCGTGACGAGTTCGCCTGCGTAAACCTCGAAAAATTGGCGCATACCTACGACCTCGCCTTCGCGCGCGTTACACAGCTTGAGGAGATCGCGACGCTGGCTCCGCTCCTACAATCCGACGAGCCCGCGATTATCGAGCTGCTCATCCCGTTCGACTCCAAACTCTCGAACCTATACGACGAAGCCGCGTGTTTCGAGCGAGAGCGCATCCATGACTAGGCGCATTTTTCTTGATCTCGACGGCACGCTGATCGATCCGCGCCCGCGCCTCTATCGGCTGTTTTGCGACCTCGCGGGCGAGGGCGTCCTCACCTTCGAGGAATACTGGCGCATCAAACGCGGGCGGATGGATCAGCGCACCTTGCTGCGGCGCTACTTGAACTATACCGACGCGCAAATCGCCGCCTTCAAAACCGACTGGATGGTAAAGGTCGAGGAACCGGAACGGCTCGCCGAGGATCGCCCCTTTGCAGGCGTTTCTCCCCTGCTGGCCGAGCTATCGCAACGCTACCCCCTCGTCCTCGTCACCGCCCGCCAACATCCGGAGCGGGTCGAGGCGCAGCTCGCAGCATTTGGTTGGCGCAGTTATTTTTCCCAAGTGCTGGTAACCGGTCAGAAACAATCCAAGGATGCACTCATCCGTACGCATTACACCCCTACCCCTGCCGATCTCCTCATCGGCGATACGGGCGAAGATATTGAGACCGGAAAAGCGCTGGGCGTTACCACTGTCGCCGTCGCCTCCGGCGTGCCTTCTGCAGATATTCTGCGGGAATACCAACCCGACCACCTGCTGGACTCGGTCGTCGCGGTGAAAGACCTCTAAGCCCCCATCCGTTTTTGTTCGACAGTGTCAGCCCGGCTTACTATAGCTCGGCGGATGGATGATCGTCCTCCCACGATGCAATTTCGGCCGGATGGTGTGCTGGGCAAACGCACGCCCGCGCAGCTGAACCAGCTCATCGGCGAGGTGACGGGGCTGATGATGCTGTCGCCCGTGCACCGCGTCTATCAGGTGCGGGACGTAGCGGATATTATGCTCCCGGCGCTGAATCTGGGGCAATATCGGATGTATCGCGCGGCGGATAGGCGGCCGGTGGGGCTGGTCACCTGGGCGCGGC
>CAZUOS010000083.1:0-6301 GCA_964621415.1 uncultured Azospirillum sp. | reverse complement strand
GTTATCGCCGAGCGCGACAGGAATCGCTGATTTCACCAGCGGGTGCTGCTCCAGCTTTTCTGCTTCTTCCAGCGGGATATTGCCTGTCGGGATATCGAGATGGAACACACTCGATAGGATCAACTGCATCGGGCTGCCCTTAGCTCCCACCACCAGGTCGATGCCCTTCAGGTTCTTGGTAAATTCATTGTTCAACTGCGCATTGATGAGCAACAGGGCCACGATCACCGCGATGCCCGATGCGAAGGTAAGCAGATTCAGCGCAGTGCCGAGCAGCTTGTGGCGCAAATAAGCGAGGCTGATTGTCAGCTGGTTCATTGCTTGCCTCCGAGAGAGATGGTTTTGCCGAAGTGCTTTTTGATACGCGCATCGTGCGTTGCGACGATCAGGCTCACGCCAGTGCTGTTTGCTACATCGAGCAGCAATTTCATCACCGCATCGCAGGATTCATCATCGAGCGCGGAAGTCGGCTCGTCGCCGAGAATCAGTTGCGGGCCGTTGATCGCGGCGCGTGCAATCGCCACCCGTTGTTGCTGGCCGACGCTGAGTTGCTCCGGCTTCTTATGGCGCTGATCGAGCACACCCAGCGTGGCAAGCAGTTTCTCGGCTTTTGCTGCATCTTGCGGCAAACCGGCAGCATACTGCGCGAGCAGGATGTTATCGAGCACCGAGAGCGGTGCCGCCATATGCAGCGTTTGGTAGATGATACCGATATTCTTCCCACGAAATGCATCGAGTGATGCACCTGCAAGCGTCGTAAGCTGTATTTCACCCAGCGTAATATCGCCTGATAACGGCTTCAGCACACCAGCCAGCGCATAGAGTAACGTCGTTTTACCGGAACCGGATTTACCGAGGATAAGGCAATGCTCGCCTTTACCGAGGCTGAATTCCGGCAGGTCGATCACCGCCTTGCCATCATATCCCACCTTAAGATTTTTGATTGTAAGCATCATACCTCCTTAAGCCGCACAGGTATTGCAGGTGATAGGCAGCTCGATCACGGCATGTTCCTGAAGGCGAACACCCTGTTTGCGCAAACCTTCCAACTGGTGAATTACCGCATGATCGTGCAGTTCTTTCACATCCTTACAGCCCCCGCACACCGTCAGCACCGAAAGCGCATGTTTATGGCTCTTGGCGCAGTTGCAGGCCACGAATGCGCCGAGTTCTTTAATCTTATGCACCACACCTTGTTCCATTAGCGTATCCAGCGCACGGTAAATAATGGGTGCACTCTTCACACCGCTTTTTTTGAGTTTTTCTAGCAAACGGTATGCCGTCATCGGCACATTTGATTTACGCAAAGCCTTAAGCACAAGTTCATTCGCTGGCGCAGGAAGGGTAGATGGGCGAGCCATAATTACTCCTCAATGTTACTTTATAACAAATCCCTTTACTGACTCATTCACGATGTGTAAAGAGATATTTGTTTCACTGTAACAAATTATCAGCCATGACTCGCTTAATCACATTTTATTGGGCGCATATTTTACTGGGCATGCTTATCCTGAGTTTAGTAGCGCTCAGCATTACATGGCTCGATGTTCCGCCCATTTATCGGTTGACGCACCATAACCCGTTTATGCTTTATCGCGGATATGCAGCGCTAGGGGTGGCTGCGCTGCTCGCATGCTTTCACCGCTGGGCTATCGCCAAGATGATGTGGCTCTCCATGCAAATTCACCGATGGGTTTCAGCGCTAGTCATGCTCAGTGTGATTTGGATTGATGCGAGCATGCATGTGCTCAATATCCCGCATATGGAAGGATGGTGGATTCCGCTCATTGGAAGTAGCGGGGCCATATCGAGCCTAATCTTTAAGTATAAGACCAAGAATCCGAACCCCGGCAAGTGGTAATCGCACCCGATTTAGCTCAAGCTTTAATCTGGCAATCAAGGGATGGGTTATTTATTTGATTCGTTGTTACTATGCCGTTACTAATTTCAGCAACAACGCTTCTTGTGGTTCCAAGAAACAGATAGCGCACTGATTTAACAATCAAAAGAGCAACAACCCCTGTTGCAGACTCTGTAATTCATGATTACAAGGCCCAAATGCGCAAGCAGAAATCAGAAACTGAACCTTATTCACCGTAGTTTTGGGTATTTAAATTCTAATTTATGGGAAAACGCTAAATTACTTAATTCCTCGAGCAATAACGGATCTTGAGCAAGCTTATTAATGCCGCCGTGGCTTACATCCTGCGGCGACCATCCAATCATCTTTGCTTTTGTAGGGCGCATACCAAAACGTATACCGTGGTAAGAAACGTGGTAACTCACTTAATTGAATCCAATATAAATATTATTAAACAGCATGTTGATAAAAAATAGTGGTTGCTCTCAGCGCCATATCTAACGGAAACCCTCAGACACTTTCAGTCTTTCGCGTGCGAGCGCCTTGTCCCGGTGCTTTATGGCACAAATGTTTGCGTTTTTCTTAGGGTGGGGTTATCAAGCGCTGCTTACTGAGAGGAATCCTGCCATGCACGCTTATCGTACCCATACTTGCAACCAACTCCGCGCCGCTGATACGGGGGCAGAGGTGAAGCTCTCTGGCTGGGTGCATCGCGTACGCGACCACGGGCAGCTGGTGTTCCTCGATCTGCGCGACCATTACGGCATTACTCAGGTGGTGGCGGATAGTGCGGGCCAGCTGTTCGATCAGCTGAGCAAGCTGAAGAATGAATCGGTGGTGACGGTGGTGGGCCGCGTGGTGGCGCGGGCGAAAGAGGCGATCAACCCCAATTTGCCGACCGGTGAAATCGAGGTGGTGGCAACGACGCTCATCATCGAGTCCGAAGCGGGCGTGCTGCCGCTGCAAGTGAACTCGGAGGCGGAATACCCTGAAAGCACCCGCCTCACCTACCGCTTCCTCGATTTACGTCGCGAGGCACTGCATAAAAACATCGTGCTGCGCAGCAAAATTATTTCGAGCCTGCGGCGGCGGATGACGGAGCAAGGCTTCCTCGAATATCAAACGCCGATCCTCACCGCCTCGAGCCCCGAGGGCGCGCGGGATTACCTGGTGCCCAGCCGCGTGCATCCCGGCAAGTTTTATGCGCTGCCGCAAGCGCCGCAGATGTTCAAGCAGCTACTGATGGTGAGCGGGTTCGACCGCTATTTCCAGATCGCCCCCTGCTTCCGCGATGAGGACGCGCGCGCCGACCGCTCGCCGGGCGAGTTTTACCAGCTTGATATCGAGATGAGCTTCGTGACGCAGGAAGATGTGTTCGCGGCGATTGAGCCGGTGCTCGAGGGGGTATTTCAGGAGTTCTCTTTGTGGAAAGTGACGAAGTCACCGTTCCCGCGCATTACGTATGACGAAGCGATGCGCAAATACGGCACCGATAAGCCGGACTTACGCAACCCGATTTTGATTGCAGGCGGGATTTGCAGCCTGTGGCGCGATTCGGAGTTTAGCATCTTTAAACAAGTGCTGGCAGCGGGCGGCAAAATCCGTGCGATTCCGGCCCCTGGCTGCGCCGATAAACCGCGCAGCTTCTTCGATAACATGATCGAGTTCGCCAAAGCCAATGGGGCGAAAGGCCTCGCCTATATCGGCTATGATGCGAACGGCGAACCCAAGGGGCCGATTGCGAAGTTCCTGACGCCGGAAAAACATGCCATCCTAAAAGAGAAAGCAGGCCTGAAGCCCGGCGATGCGGTGTTCTTCAGCAGCGGCCCACGCGCGGAAGCGGAGGCTATTGCAGGCAAAGTGCGCACAGAAATTGCCAACCAGTTGGGCCTGATTAAAGACGGCGAGTACAAGTTCTGCTGGGTCGTGGATTTCCCCTATTACGAATGGAATGCGGACGAGAACAAAATCGACTTCTCGCATAATCCGTTTAGCATGCCGCAAGGCGGGCTCGAGGCGCTCAATGCCGCGAAAACCAACGAGGAGCTGCTTAACATCAAGGCGTTCCAGTACGATATTGTGTGCAACGGGGTGGAGCTTTCGAGCGGCGCAATTCGTAACCACAAGCCCGAGATTATGGTGCGTGCGTTCGAGATTGCAGGCTACACCAAGGCGGATGTCGAGGGCAAATTCGCGGCGCTGTTCAACGCCTTCCATTACGGCGCACCGCCGCATGGTGGCCTCGCGCCCGGGGTTGACCGCATGGTGATGCTGCTGGCGAACGAGCCGAACATCCGCGAGGTGATTGCCTTCCCGATGAACCAGCAGGCGCAGGATCTCCTCATGCAGGCGCCGAACACGGCGGGCGAGAAGCATTTGCGCGAGTTGAATATTCAGCTCTCGCCCAAGGCAAAGCAGGCGCTGGAGGAAGAAAAAGCGAAAACCGCAGCGGCGTAGCCTACCGTTGATACACGTCAAGATCTTACCCTTGAATGGTGCTAAACTTGGCGCTGTTCACAACAACACTCGAAGGAGCATTTCATGTCTGAGACGAACGATTTGGCGAGCGCATTTCCCGAACATCGTGAGCGCATCCACCAACTCAAAACCTCGAACAATCATTTCAAAAAACTGAATGAGCAGTACGAGAAGCTCAGCAAGGAACTGCATCGCATCGAAAACGGGGTCGAGACGCCGGAAGATGCCTATACCGAGCAGCTGAAGAAGCTCCGCCTTGCGGTGATGGACGAAATCGCCCACCTGCTGGCGCAAGCCGCCTAAGCCCTCCCACGCGAACGACGTGACAACTCCGCCCCGCCGTGCTACGCGGCGGGGATGGATGCGTTCTATGTATTTGTCGGGCTGGTAGGGGTGGGGCTCAATCTCCTCGCCTATTTTCTGCTGACGTCGGGTCGCTGGCGGGCGCATGATGTGCGCTATCAGTGGCTGAACAGTGCGGGAGCCAGCGCCATGTTGCTGTCGCTCGTGGGGCAGTGGAACCTGGCGGCGTTTGTCGTCAACCTCTCTTGGCTGATGGTGGCGCTGATGGCGCTGCACCGCCTATACCGGAGGCGCGCATGAGCGGAATCATCCTCCTGAGCCTGCTGGCTCCCGCCCTCTTCCTCACCGCGTATGCCATGGTGTCGCTGGGCCGCTGGCCGTCGAGCGATCCGCGCTTTCACGGCTGCAACTTGCTTGGGGCGCTGCTGATGTTGCTGTCGCTCAGCGAGCAGTGGAACCTGCCCGTATGCTTGCTCGAGGGCTGCTGGGCCGCCATCAGTATGTATGGATTGCTGCGAGGGAATCGTCATGGCACTCACCTATAATGTGTTGCGCAACCGCGATTTCCGCCATCTGCTGGCCACCCGGCTTGCCGGCATTTTTGGCTTGCAGGCGCAGGCGGTGATTGTCGGCTGGCAAGTCTATACCCTCACCCATGATGCGCTGATGCTCGGCCTTATCGGCCTCACCGAAGCGGTGCCTGCCGTGTTGTTTGCGCTGTTCGCGGGGCATATCGTCGATAAAAGCCGCCCGCACCGGATTTTTATGCGCTGCCTTGCGGCGCATACGCTCATTTCGCTGGTGTTGCTGCTGGTTGCCGGAGGTTATGTGGCCAGCACGCCGAAGGGCATGCTCGCGGTGCTGTTTGGCGGGATTTTTCTCTCCGGCCTCACGCGCAGCTTCATCATGCCTTCCTCGTTCAGCCTGCTGGCGCGGATGGTGCCGCGTCACGATATGCCGGCGGCCAGTGCCTGGCTCTCGAGCGGGTTCCAGATGGCGGCGATTGCGGGCCCCGCCGTGGCCGGGGTAGTGTATGGCGGCTATGGGGCGGCCATCGCCTGGCTGTTGCCGCTGATGCTGATGCTGGTGGCGCTGGTGGCGCTGATGGGCATCCACCCCGAGCATCGCCAGTTCAAAAATCAGGACAGCCGCGAGCCGACTCTGAAAAGCATCGCCGCCGGGTGGAGATTCGTGATGGATTCGCCGGTGCTGCTGCCCATCATGGCGCTCGATATGTTTGCCGTGCTGTTTGGCGGAGCGGTGGCGATTCTGCCTGTGTTTGCCGATCAGATTTTGCAGCTCGGCTCGGAAGGGCTGGGGCTACTGCGGGCGGCACCCGCTGTAGGGTCGATCGCCACCGCGCTCTATTTCGCCCTGAAGCCCATGCCGGTGATGACTGGGCGGCGCCTGCTCACCGTCATCACGGGCTTTGCGTGCTGTATGATTGGCTTTGGCCTCAGCCGGCATGTGGCGCTGGCGGCGCTGTTCCTCGCGGCGAGCGGCGCATTTGATAGTGTCAGCATGGTGATGCGCGGGGCGCTGATGCAGTTGCTCATCCCTGAATCCATGCGCGGGCGCGTCTCGGCGCTCAACAGCATGTTCATCACCTCGAGCAACGAGATCGGGGCGTTTGAATCCGGCCTTGCGGCACGGGTGCTG
>CAZUOS010000082.1:5269-6377 GCA_964621415.1 uncultured Azospirillum sp. | reverse complement strand
AGCGCTTTAAACGCTGGCGCCAGCTCGATATCGGGGCCTTCGTCGCGCAGCTCTGTAAGGGCCGGATGTAGCGCCACCGCCAGGAAGGGCTATCGAATCCAATTTGCAAACAAGATGCAGATAAAAGGAGCGTCATTGCGAGCGGAGCGAAGCAATCCAGCCAAGAAAAAGTATTGCTGGATTGCTTCGCTCCGCTCGCAATGACGTTCTACTTTATCCATATGTTGATTGCTAAATGGTATAACCCACTACCACACGTTTGCCGTTCGGCGCGTCTTTCTCGCACAGCCGCACAAACCATTCCGTAATCGCCTCGGGCGCGGGTAGGGTGCGCGAATCCTCGCCAGGAAACGCTTTCTTGCGCATCGCCGTAGCAACCGCACCGGGGTCGAGCAGGTTGGTGCGCACCGTGCTCGTCGCCATTTCCGCCGCATAGGTCAGGGTAAGATGCTCGAGCGCCGCCTTGCTCGCCGCATACGGCCCCCAATAGCCGATGGGCGCCACCGCCGCGCCAGAGGTCACCATCACCACGCGCCCCGCTTTCGCCAGGCGCAGCAGCGGATCGCAACTGCGCAGCAGCCGGAAATTCGCCGTCACGTTAATCGTGAATACGTCCTCAAACTCCGTCGGAGAGGCATGCACCAGCGGCGAAAGCGTGCCGAGCGTCGCGGCATTGCCAATCAGCCCATCCAACCGGCCGAACCGCTCGTAAAGCTGGGCACCCAGCGCATCGATCATGTCCAGCTGACGCAGATCCAGCGGCACCAACACCGCCGGCAGCCCTCCCGCGGCCCGAATCGCGTCATCCACCGCCTCCAGCCCACCAATCGTCCGCGCTGCCAGCACCAGCTGCGCCCCCTCGGCGGCCAGCCGCTGCGCCACCGCCGCACCGATCCCGCGCGAGGCGCCCGTCACCAGGATGATGTGATTTTCCAGACGTTTCATGGGGATAGCCTAGCCGAACCCCCTGCCCAACGCCAGCATATTTTGCGAAAATCCGCCGCGCCGTGGCCGTAGCGCGCTATTTCCTCAAAAAAACGCCCCATTGTCACAAAACCGTCACGAAACCGCGCTAGGATACAAGCTGAAGGAGTCCCCACCCGCATGG
>CAZUOS010000082.1:1858-5169 GCA_964621415.1 uncultured Azospirillum sp. | reverse complement strand
AGCCGTCTTGGGGATGATACACGGCTGAAGGTTTACGGCCTGCTGAATAAACTCGGCATCGAGATGAACGCAGAAAAAACCATCACCGATATGCCGATTCCAGAGTTACAGAAGTTCTTGACCGATACCGCCAAAATCCCCGGGGATGTCGTCAACGTCATCGCCGCTGATGCTGCCACGCGCGACAAATTTTTCGCCGCCATGAAAAAGGGCAATGGCGGCAAGCTAACCCTGTCGACGGAGATGCTCAACGAAAACTCCCTCCTTGCACTGATGACCGACGCACCGGAGATCGTGCGCGGGCTAGCACCGCTGCTGAAAACTGGCATGTCGACAAATAGCGATTTCAGCCGTCGGGCCACCGCATCGCTTAAAAAAATCTTCGAGGGCGAGGGGCTCACCACCCTGTTCAACCCCCAAAACCGGGCAAATACCGTAGCGCTGCTCAAAAGCGTAAAGCCGCAGGGTGTAAGCGATGCTCAGATTGATGCGATTATCGCAAGAAACGTGGACACTGATGGCACCGTGAAGCCGGCGCTACGCACGACGCTGCTGGGCTTTCTGACCGGCCAGGCCGCATCTGCCGCCGATAACAAACAGGCTGATGCGACTTCCCCGGCACCCGGAAAAACCCCGCTCAGCCAAGCACGTGAATTGCTCTCGCTCGATCAGATCATCACGACCACCGATCCGAACTCGATCCAAGACCCAACCGCGAAAGCCGTGCTCACCGCCGCTAAAGCCAAGCCCGCCCTGCTGCTCGACCTCGCAAAACAAGTCGGCGAGGATGCGCTGATGGATGCAATGGCAGCCTCCAACCCGCAACAAGCCCTCACCCAGCTGCTCCTCCAGCCAAAAAATCTGAACGCCCTGTCCACCGCCGAAGCCTTGCGCCAGGCCGTACCCGCCCTGCAACACGACATCCCCGTCAACCTCACCACGCTCCAGAACTTCCTCACCACCACGGGGATGAAGGCCGATGGCACCGCCAAACCCGCCCTCACCACCTTGCTCAACAGCCTCAGCACCGCCGACTTCAATCACATGGAGACAGTCAGCGCCGCTTTGCGCACTTACAGCACCGCTCCCGGCATTGGGAATAATCCGCGAGTAAATACTCAGCAAGCACTGCTCACCCTCCTCAATGCGGTAGATAAAGACCAGCTTGATTCAGCAGGAAAAACCGCGTTGGCAAACGCCATTCAGACCGCGCAAAGCATAACACAGCAACAACTCGCTGCCGCTGCCAACGCAACTGCGGCTATGGCGCAAGCGGGCACCTCCTCGGCAGAGCTGCTGGCTCCCTTCAAAAAAGGCAGCGAGTATGTATTTACGCTGGGTGGCGCATTACGCGCGCTCAGCAACGATAGTTATCGCGATACGCTGAAAAGACTCAATATTGACAGTCTCGGCAACGCCGTCAACGAAACACAAGCGGCTGCGGATAAAATCCCGAGTCTCACCACCCGCAACATGCGGGCCGTCATCCGATATGTCGAAGATTTCAAGGCCGCAAACCCAGGCCAGAATGCCGCACCCGCTAGCAAGATACTCGGCGCCTTTGTGCAGTTGATTGAAGGCCAAAAAGCGGAAGATGCTTTCAAAAACATCAGCGCCGCAGAACTCAATACATTCTTCGCAAACCCGAAAAATCTAGAAGCGTTGCGCCGATTGACCGATCCCCAAAACGGGCTGGATGTAAACACGTTACCGCGCGAAGCCAAAGCCGTCATCACAGGCTTGTGGGAAAATCTGGGCACCGAGAAGGCAGGCTTTGCCCATTGGCTCTCAACCCCGAACGGCGCCCGCGTGTTCCTCGATCAAATCAACAGCCATAAACCAAGCGGTGCGCTGGGCAGCAGCGAGCTGGGGCAACGCGTCGCCCTCTGGTGGTATAGCGGCACCACGGATATTGAATATGTCGTGGGTATGGGACAGGCCCTGCGGGACGCAGGCATCACGCTCGCACCAGAAAGCCAGTGCACACGCGCAGGCTGCGTGACCCCTGCCCGAAGCACCCTGAAGCCAACGGCGATCCCCGCCGCCGCACTGCCATAAGGATCGCTTACGCCGCGAGCGCCTGCGCATTTAAATGCGGCAGCACAAAGCGCACCGCCAGCCCTTCACTCCCCCACAGGCACAGCTCCAGCCGCCCGTGATGCGCATGCGCCACCTGCATGGCAAACAGAATCGGCACCAGCCGCATGCGCGTCGATTCCGCCAACGTGCCAAGATTGGTCGTATCGTCGATGGGAGTAAACTCCGCCTCCGCCGCCATGGCGGGGTGGTCGGCCACGGTCAGGGTCCAGCATTCGGCATAGCCTGCCACCGTCACCGCCTCTGCCGTGGTGCGCGCGCCCGGCAGCACCGCCAGCAGCCCGGCGATGGCGCGCATCAGTAACCGACGATCCCCGAGCGGAGGCTGCGAGAGCGCCGACGGCGCGGCCTGATACGTCACGCCCGTGCGCAGCGATTGCCGCCACGCCTCCGCCACCGATTCCTCGATCATCTTCGGCACATCCAGCGGCTCGATCAACAAGCCCGTATGCTTGATCTGCAGCAGCAGCGCGCTGTGCAGGCCATGCAGCGCATTAAAATGCCCGCTCACACATTCCTGCACACGCGTCAGATGCGTGTCGAGCTCCATCGGCGTCAGCGTCGGCAAGGTCGTGCGCAAATGCTGAATCAGCACGCAAGCCTGCGTCAGCGGCCCATCGAGCGCATCGCCCAGCGCGCTGATCACTTCCTGGCGGCTGGCCTCAAGCCGCGCCGTGTGCAGAAAATCGCGGCTGCGCTGGCGTTCGATATAGGATTTCAGCGTGGTATCGAGCAGCGAGAAATCAATCGGCTTGGTGAGATAGCCATCGCACCCACCGAGATGCGCGCGCATTTTATCGTCGCGGTCGTTCAGCGCGCTTAAGAAAATAAACGGCGTGGTGGCGAGATGGTTTTCACCGCGCACCTGCTTCAGCAATTCATAGCCATCCATGCGTGGCATCTTGATATCGCACAACACCAGGTCGTAATGATGGGCATTCATTTGGTCGATCGCGTCTTCGCCATTTTCGGCCTCGTCCACCTCATAATCCTGCATCCGCAGATACTCGACCATGTCTTCCCGCAACTGAGCCTCATCCTCCACGCATAGCACCCGCATATCCGCCCCCTACACACGTGAACAAGAGTCAAGAAAGTAACCTATGGTTGCAATGTAGCGAATACTTATCCAGAAATCAAATGGAATTGTGCAATGCCGCGATCCCGCCGCAATATATTGCATTGCCGATACTTATAAGACATATTCTGGGGAT
>CAZUOS010000082.1:0-1758 GCA_964621415.1 uncultured Azospirillum sp. | reverse complement strand
ATCTAGCCCACTTCCACCCCATGGTCGCGGGCAAAACGCTCAAGCGGCTGACGCAGCGAGTGTAGCGGCTCGGTGCAGAGATACTCGAGATAGTCCGAAAGCTCGCCCACATGCAGGCTACGCAGCATCGCCTTCACCGGCCCGATAGCGGCCGGCGGCATGGAAAGCGCGCGCACCCCGCAGCCGATGAGCGCCATGGCATCAAGCGTCCGCGTCGCCATATCGCCGCAGAACCCGACCGACACTTCATACTCCGCCGCCGTAGCGACAATGGATTTCACCACCCGCATCACCGCCGGGTTCAGCGTGTCATACCGCCCGGAAACGCGCGGCGAGCCACGATCTGCCGCGAACAGGAACTGGAACAGATCGTTGCTGCCAATGCTCACAAAATCCACCCGGCTCATCAATTCCGGCAGCTGGAACAGCAGCGCCGGAATCTCGACCATCGTGCCCACGCGCAAACTGGTCGGCGGCGTGATCCCCTCCTCCCGCGCGCGCGCCAGCTCTTTCGTCAGCAGTGCTTTCATCGCATCGAACTCGGCAATTTCTGCGATAAACGGGAACATCACCGATAGCTGCTCGCCCGCCGCCGCCCGAATCAGGGCACGAAGCTGCTGCCGTAAAATCACTGGCCGATCCAGCCCAATACGTGTCGCACGCCAGCCCATGGCGGGGTTTTCCTCGTCGCCGGTCTGAATATAGGGCACCTGCTTATCACCGCCGATATCGAAGCTGCGGAAGATCACCGGCTTGCCATGCGCTTTCTCGATCGCATCGCGGTAGATGCGTTGCTGCTCCTCCACGCTCGGCAGGTCGCGGCTCGCCATATAGGGCAATTCGGTGCGGAACAACCCCACCCCGTCCACATCCGCCGCCGAGAGATGATCCGGATGCACAAACAATCCGAGATTCAGATTAAGCGAAATCCGTACGCCGTCTTTCGTCACCGGCGGCAGCTCGCGCGTCGCCGCATAGGCCGCGATCTGCGCCCCGCGCGCGGCAATTTCCGAATCCGCTGCGGCCTCCACATCCTCGGGCGGGCGCACATACACCAACGCCTGATCGCCCTGCAGCACGACGAGGTCGCCCGTCGTCACATGCGCGAGGATGTCCTCCACCCGCCCCACCATCGGGATGTCCATCATCCGCGCGATGATGGCCACATGGCTCGTCGTCGAGCCTTCGGCGAGAATCACCCCCTTCAGGCGGTTCGCGTCATATTCCAGCAATTCCGCAGGGCCGAGCGTATTCGCCACCAGCACAAATGCATCGGGCAACGCCCCCTGCGCCGCCGTCGGCGACAGGCCCTGCAGGTGATAGAGCAACCGCTCCGAAAGATCCTCGAGATCGTGCACCCGTTCCTGAATATAGGCATTCGTAATCTGGCTCAGCCGCGCGTGCATTTCTTCCTGCACTTTACGCACCGCCGCCTCGGCAGTGAGGCCGGTGTGAATCGCCTCGAGAATCCGGTCGATCCACCCCCGGTCCTGCGAAAACAGGCGATAGCTCTCAAGAATCTCACAATGCGCCGAGCCTTCCTCAAGGCCCGCTCCCGCAATCATCTCATCCACCGATTGCTGCAGCTCGAGCAGCGCACCATGGAGGCGCACCTCCCCCTGCTCCGGCGTTTCGCTGATGAGGTTCGTAATCTCGAGCTTGGGCCGGTGCAGAACCACCGGCGCTTTCGCAATGCCGCCCGCGAGCGTGGTGCCGCTGAGCTGCTGGGTTTGCAGCGTCGGCTTGCCGCCGGCAATA
>CAZUOS010000081.1:0-6384 GCA_964621415.1 uncultured Azospirillum sp. | reverse complement strand
CATCGTCCCATCGTGCTGCTGGGCGGTGGCACCACCAAAATCGGCGACCCAAGCGGCAAGGATGAAAGCCGCCCGCCCCTCACCGACGCGCAGATTCAGGAAAATATGGACAGCCTGAAGACGGTGTTTTCGCAATTCCTCACCTTCAGCAATAACGAAAGCAGCACGCCCGAAAGCGCGGCGCTAATGGTGAATAACGACGCATGGCTGAGCGGCCTCAACTACCCGCAATTTCTGCGTGAGTATGGCCGCCATTTCTCCGTCAACCGCATGCTGACGATGGATTCGGTGAAGCTACGCCTCGAGCGCGAGCAGCCGCTTTCCTTCCTCGAGTTCAACTACATGATTTTGCAGGCCTACGATTTTGTGGAGCTGAACCGTCGCCATGGCTGCCGCGTGCAGATGGGTGGTAGCGACCAGTGGGGGAATATTATTAACGGGGTGGAGCTAAATCGACGAGTAGCAGCTTCAAATCTATTCGGTCTCGAAGCGCCCAAAGCATCTGAAATCTTCGGCATCACCTCGCCCCTCCTCACCACCGCCTCGGGCGCGAAGATGGGCAAGACGGCGGCGGGTGCGGTGTGGCTGAATGCGGATTTATGTTCGCCGTATGATTACTGGCAATATTGGCGCAATACGGAGGATGGCGACGTGATCCGCTTCCTCAAGCTGTTTACGGAGCTGGAGCTTGCGCAGATTGCCGAATACGAGACCTGGCAAGGCTCCGCACGCATCAACGAAGCCAAAATCATCCTCGCGACGGAGGCGACCGCCCTCCTCCATGGCCGCGACGCTGCCGAGCAAGCCCGCGCCACCGCCGCCGAAACCTTCAGCGGCAGCGGCATGAGCGCGAACCTGCCGGAGCTTAGGGTTGAGGCCAGCGCGCTCGCCGCCGGCATTCCGCTTTACGAGCTGCTGGTGCTCGCCGGATTCGCCACGAGCAATGGCGAGGCGCGGCGGCTCATCAAGGGCAATGGCGCGAGCCTCAACGATGAAAAAATCAGCGACGACAATGCCCGCCTGAGCAGCACCCATTTCGCGGGCGACGCGGTGGTGAAGCTAAGCAAAGGCAAAAAGCAGCATGTGCGCGTGGTGGCGGGTTAGCCGCGTCATCCCAATTTTAACTTGCTTTGCGTGGCCATTGGAGTATCGCGCAAGCAAGGCTGCGCTTCGTCGCTATTGGCGCATCGCAGCGCGAATCCATCGCACAGGAGGTTTCATGCAAAGCCACGCTCCCACCCTTACCGGCCGCAAAGTATTCTTCATTTTTGCGGCGTTTTTTGGCATCACCGCGCTGGTGAATGCCTATATGGTGACCGAAGCGCTGAAGACTCATAGCGGACTGGCGACCGACCACCCCTACGAAAAGGGCCTTGCCTATAACCAGGTGGTGCAGGCAGAGGAAGCGCAGGAGCATCTGCAGTGGAAGTCGGATATTTCCTATGCGCATGGCGTGCTGAAAGTAACCCTGACCGATAAACACGGCGCCGCGCTGAAGCCCAGCAGCCTGCATGCCCGTTTCTATCGCCCGTCTACGGCGGGGATGGATTTCGAGCGCGACCTTAAGCCCGAGGGAGATGCCATCACCTTCCCCGCGCCGGGACTGTGGGAGGTGCGCATCTTCGCCACCGTAGGCGATCACAGCTTCCAGCACGCCAAACGCCTCACGATTGAAGAATAATCACAGAGAAGCTTTCCCATGCTCGCCCAACGCTTCATCACCGATACGCCGGATGGCGGCCACAGCATTCACTTGCTGGTGGATGGCATGCACTGCCCAAGCTGCGTGGCGATTATCGAGAACGCGCTCAACAAGCAGCCGGAGGTAACGGCGGCGCGCCTCAACCTCTCCACTCGCCGCCTCACGCTGGCGTGGAAAGGCGCATCCGACCTTGCCGAGCGCTGGGTCAACCTCATCAACGGCATGGGCTATCACGCCGCGCCGTTCGATGCCGACACCGCCGAAACCGAGCAAGCGCGCGAGGAGAAGTTTCTGTTGCGCTGCCTTGCCATTGCCGGGTTCGCCAGCATGAACCTGATGATGTTCTCCATCCCCATGTGGTTTGCGGATGATATCGAGATGGGCGCGGGCACACGCACCCTGTTCCACTGGATTCAGGCGCTGATCGCCATTCCCGCCATCGCCTATTCCGGCTTGCCGTTTTATCGCTCGGCCTGGCGAGCGGTGCGCGAGTATCACGCGAATATGGACGTGCCGATTTCCGTGGCGGTGATTCTCGCCACACTGATGAGCCTGTTCGAGACCGCGACCCACGGCACGCATGCCTATTTTGATTCTGGCATCATGCTACTGTTCTTTCTGCTGATTGGCCGCTATCTCGATGCCCGCGCGCGGGGGCGTGCGCGGTCCGCCGCGCACGATCTACTACAGATGATGGCCGGCACCGCCACCGTGCTGAAGGCGGATGGCAGCCAGGAAACCATCACCCTTTCCGAGATTCAGGAAGGCATGAGTTTACGCGTCACGGCGGGCGAAAAAATCGGCGCGGATGGCGTGATTACCAGCGGCGAGAGCGAGCTGGATACCAGCCTCATCACCGGTGAAACCATGCCGCAGAAAGTATCCATCGGCGCGCATGTGTTCGCGGGCACGCTGAATATCTCGGCGCCGCTTACCCTGCGCGTCACCAAACCGGGCGAGCGCTCGCTGCTGTCGGAAATCATCAAGCTGATGGAAACGGCCGAGCAATCGCAGGCGCGCTATGTCACCATCGCCGATAAAATCTCCAGCTGGTACACCCCGCTGGTGCATATTCTGGCGCTTGCTACCTTCCTCGGCTGGTTGTTTTGGGGCGGGGCGGAATGGCAAGTAGCACTGCTTTATGCCGCGACGGTGCTCATCATCACCTGCCCGTGCGCGCTCGGCCTCGCGGTGCCGGTGGTGCAGGTGCTGGCGAGCGGCAAGCTGATGCGGCAGGGCATTCTCATCAAATCCGGCAGCGCGCTCGAGCGGCTCGCCACCATCACCCATGTCGCGTTCGATAAAACCGGCACCCTCACCCGTGGTATGCCGGAATTGCTCGCAAGCGAGACATTTTCGGACGATGTACTAACACACGCCGCTCGCCTCGCCAGCCACAGCAAGCACCCGCTCTCGCAAGCGCTGGTGCGCGCGGCCACGCAGCGCGGGCTCTCCCTCGCCATGGCCGAGACCGAAACCGTAGAAGAAATCCCCGGCTGTGGCCTGCAGCAGGGCGAAACCAAGCTGGGCAAAGCCAGTTGGTGCGAGGTGGCGCTACCTGCCCAGTCCGCCCCCAGCGAGGATACCGCGCAGGAGCTATGGCTCACCACACCTCATCAGCCGCCGGTGCGCTTCACCTTTGCCGATCAACTGCGCGAGGATGCGGCCAACGTCATCCGCACGCTGCAAGCGGCGCATCTGCCTACCCTGCTGCTTTCGGGCGACCGGGTGGCGGCCGCAACCTCCATGGCGCAGGCGGTGGGCATTGCGGATGCGCGGGGGGGGCTTTCCCCGCTCGAGAAATGCGACGTGCTGGCGGGCCTCAAGGCGCAAGGCGCGCACGTGCTGATGGTAGGCGATGGGCTGAACGACGCCCCGTCGCTTGCTTCCGCGCATGTCTCCATGTCGCCCGCGAGCGCCATGGATATCACCCAGAATGCGGCGGATATTGTGTTCCAAGGCAGCAAGCTGGCGCCCGTCATCAACGCCTGGAACGTCGCACGTTTTTCGCAAAAGCTCGTGCGCGAGAACTTTATCCTGGCGATTCTTTATAACGTGATTGCGATTCCCATGGCAGTGGCGGGCGAAGTGACCCCCCTTGTGGCAGCGATTGCGATGTCCAGCTCCTCGCTGATTGTGATTGCCAACGCCATGCGCTTGATGCGAAAGAAGTAAAGGGGGGAATTGAAGAAATGAGGAATTGAGGAAAGGAGCAGGTTTCCAGAGCTGCACACTTTCTTCAATTCCTCAATTTCTCAATTCCTCATTTCCTCAATTCCCCTAGCCTACCCTCCTACCCGAGGCACTTATGACCGCCATTCTTTACCTCATCCCCATTGCCCTGACCCTCGGTGCGGCGGGCCTCATTGGCTTTTTCTGGGCGATGCGTCACGGCCAGTTCGAAGACCTGGACGGCGCCGCGCATCGCGCCTTGCGCGATGATGATTAGGTGTCACGCGCGAGCTTGATGCAAGTCAAGGTTTCATTTTTACAGCTCCTTATGGTGTGCCTCATCCGTTGCCCATGAGGGGAGTGCCTATGAGCCAGTGCGCCAGCCAAAAGCCACGTAAATCTGCCTGCTCCGGAAAATGTATGAGCGGGGCCTGCGCCAGCAATGGCCCAAGAATGTGGGTGGTTGCGGCGTGCAATGGCATGGTTTCGCTGTTTGAAAGCGCTCCTCAGCAGGGGCTGACCCCCGTGCTCCACGCCGGAGGAACCGTGTTCCCCTCGCTCAGCGCATTTTCAGCCATGCTGCAGGAGGCCGAACAGACCCACAGCCTGGCGCAATTGGTGCTGGTAGGCAGTCAAAGCGATATTGCCTGGGTGCATGCCTCACTGCCCGAGTCGCTCGCGACCCGCATCGCGGCTGAAATTGAATATCCGCTGGTGAGCAACTGGTTTAAGCAACCCGCCATGCATTCGCCGCTCATGCCCGCATTGGCGCAAGTGCTCGGCGCGGCTTAGAACCTGTTTAAAATCTTTCTATGCCACTTCTTTTTGACTATTTTGGCTGCAAATGGCGGGCTGATTTTTGAAATAGAGTGACTATTCCTGCAAATCATCCCACCATTTTCGCTCAAAATAGTCTAAAAATAAGCGACACAGAAAGATATTAAACAGGTTCTTAAACGATAGCCCCGGGCAAGCCCTGTAAAAAGCATAGTAAAAGAACTGCATCCCCTACAGCGAGGGATTATACTCGCGGATGCGCTGAAGCGTCGGCTTCTTGGGAATCGGCGTGTTGGATATCGGCATCGCTTCGTTATAAACGCAGCTGATATCTGCACCGCGCCGCAGGGTGAAGCGCTGCGAGACACGTTCGACCACGATATAGTTGCCGCGTTTACGGAAATTGATCAGCTCCTCGTTGCCGACGCTATCCACCCGGAAAAACGCAGGGATTTCGGCGTTTTTGTCCTTAAACTCGAAGTAGGTGAACTCGCCATCGTCGAAAATACGGATGGGCTCGATGACCGTTGAGCCGCGAATCGAATAGTTGAAATTATATTTCTCAGCCTCTTTCTCGAGGTCGGGGAGTGGTTCATATTGGGTGTAGTCGAGGGCCGAGCTATCGCTTTGCGGATAGATAAAGCGATAGGAAAAGACCATGTTTTTATCGCGGATATCCTTGGTTTCCTCGGCATGAAGCTCGAACAGATAGCTGCGCTTATCGGTGATGACGGTCATGTTCGTCAGCGCGTTCTGGTCGATCGGCTTCAGGAACAGGCGCGAGCTGGAGGGGTTGATGAGCCAGGCGGTGGAATCCCCCACCGAAACGGTTTGGATTTTCTCGCCTTCCTCGAACTCGATCGAGGATTGGTAGCCATAATGACCGATGAACTGGTACACCTCGTTCGGGCTATAGCGCACGGTGCGAATGCGGCTATCGGTCGCGATGGGGCGTGGAGCCTGCAATGCCTGCGCCGCGAACGGCAGCGCAAAGAACGCAGCCATTAACATTACACTAGCGCGGCGAAACTTCATAGCTAACCACCTGGAATCCCGGATCTTCCACTTTCAGCGACGGCTCGTCGGATCCTTTTGGGGTCACGGTCGAGACATGAATATCGCTATAGCGGAAGGTAAGGTGTGCCGTCCAGCGCGTTTGGCTATCCTGTGCAGAACCTTGCGTTGTCACCGAAAAGGGCACGGTGGCCTGCCCCCCCGAACCATCGGCTGAGGCTTGGATATCCAACCCCTCGATCTCCACCGTGCGCGCGCCATGCTCGCCCAATCGAGCGGCGAAGCTCTGCGGGTTGGTGTAGCTATAACTGTCGAGAAACTTTTGGTAGAGGCTAGATTCGGAATAGGCGCGCACAAAGGCCGCATTATTAAGATAATCTTCGGCGCGATAGCTTTCGCGATTGGTCACATAAGAAAGCACGTAAAACCGTTGAAAACCAAGGCTCATCGGCTCTCCCCGGCTGCGTAGCGGCGAAATCTGAGGCACCTTGACATCAATATCGCCGGGGGTGCGTACGTAAATCGGCACCCGCTCAACCACCGGCAGCAAGCGCATCAGCGCCACCACGCTCATCCCCGCGATGGCCACCGAAAGCACCGCAATGGTAAGGAAAAAGACCCGTTCCGCGATGGGGGCAATGTAAACAGCTGCGAACCACTCGCGCGCGTCGTTAAAATAGCGCGAGGGGTCGGGAATCTCGGTGGGGGGCTGCTTTGCC
>CAZUOS010000080.1:5056-6465 GCA_964621415.1 uncultured Azospirillum sp. | reverse complement strand
ATGGCCGATATTGCATACAATCGCGCGGTCTTTCATCGCCCGCATATGCTCGAGCGTGATGATGTCTTTGTTGCCGGTCGTCGTCACGAAAATATCACCGGTCGTGGCGAGCGCCTCCATCGTATCGACCGTATACCCCTCCATCGCCGCCTGCAGGGCGCAGATGGGGTCGATCTCGGTAACGGTCACTTTCGCGCCCATGCCGCGCAATGCGGCGGCGGAGCCTTTGCCCACATCGCCATAGCCGCACACCACGGCGGTTTTGCCCGCAATCATCACGTTGGTGGCTTGCTTGATCCCATCGAGCAGCGACTCGCGGCAGCCATAGAGATTATCGAACTTCGATTTGGTGACGGAGTCGTTCACGTTGAATGCTGGCACCCTAAGGGTGCCATTCTTTTCCATTTCCAATAGCCGTTGAACCCCGGTCGTCGTCTCCTCCGATACGCCGCGCACATCCTTCAGCATCTCGGGGTATTTCTGGTGCATGATGAGGGTGACGTCGCCGCCATCGTCGAGGATCATGTTCGGCGTCCAGCCATCCGGCCCGCGCAGCGTTTGCTCGATGCACCATTCATATTCTTCTTCGCTCTCGCCTTTCCAGGCAAACACGGGGATGCCTGCCGCCGCAATCGCCGCCGCGGCCTGATCCTGCGTGCTGAAGATGTTACAGCTCGACCAGCGCACGGAGGCCCCGAGCGCCACGAGCGTTTCAATCAGCACGGCGGTTTGGATGGTCATGTGCAGGCAACCCACGATGCGTGCGCCTTTCAGCGGGGCCTTGCCTGCATATTCTTCGCGCAAGGACATCAGCCCCGGCATCTCGATCTCGGCGAGGGTAATCTCGCGGCGGCCCCATTCGGCCAGGCCGATATCGGCGACTTTATAATCGGTAAAATTGGCGGAGGCTTTGGTGATGGCGGTCATGGGAGCATCCTTGGTGGGGGTGGCTGTTACCATCCTGCCATAACCCAGCGGGAAATGATTGCAATCGCTTTCGCGCAAACGGTTTCATTTCGCCAGACGTTTTGCAGGCGCTAGTGTGAACGCAGTTAAGGAGCGGCTATGCAGCAATCACGGAAAATCATCAGTGCCATTCTGCTGCTTTGGGCGGCGCCCAGCTGGGCGTGGGACCCCAACGAAGGCGCCGAGCCGCTGCCAGTGAAAGCCGCGCCACGCGTGCCGAGTAACGCCATGCCCGCACGGTTCTATAGCCCCGCCGTGCCAATGGCGCCGCAAACGTCGCCCGCAGCGATGATGGCGGCAACGCCTGCCCCCGCGGTGCCAATCGCCCGCCCGCCTGTTCCAGCGGCTCCCGTGGCCCGGATTGCCCCACCGCCGGTGATGGCGGCGATTCAAGCCCCGCCCTCGGCACCCGCACCTGCCGCCATGCCGCAGCCTGTGGTTGC
>CAZUOS010000080.1:0-4956 GCA_964621415.1 uncultured Azospirillum sp. | reverse complement strand
TTCAAGCCCCGCCCTCGGCACCCGCACCTGCCGCCATGCCGCAGCCTGTGGTTGCTCCGGCACGGATTGCGGCCGCCGCACCCGCGCCACTGGCGCGGCCACTGCCCTCGACCGAGGTACCCACCCCGCCTGGGGTGGCGAGCGCTATGCCTGCTCCGCTCATGGCTGCGGAACCCACGACACCCACCCGCTGGGTCCCCACCCCGGCGGTGGTTGCCATGACACCGGCACCGGGGAATGGGGCTGCGCCTGCCAGTGCCAGTAAAACAAACCGCTATCGCCTGGGGGCGGAAGGTTACTACGACGAATACCGCGAGCCGAGTGTCGGGTTGGCGGATCGGGCGAAGTTTGCCTCGCTCACCGGCGGCTATGAGCATTATTTCCGCCGGGATTGGTATGGGGCGGTGGATCTGCGCGCCTCACGCGGGGAGGATAATTACAAATCCCCCAGCGGCTCGATCCATGGCATCACCCAGTGGGATAGTGAGGCGCGTCTTCTCGGTGGGTATGATTTCGATGCAGGGAGACAGCGCCATTTCCGCTATTTCAGCGGCCTTGGGGCTAAATATTTCTACGATGCATCGAAAGGTGAGATGACGGACACCGGCGCACGCGCCTATGACCGGCGCATCCTGCAATTCTATGTGCCGATCGGCATGGAATATGGCTTCAATGCCTATGGCCTGCGCATGAAGCCGAGCCTTGAGGGGGATATTCTGTTTTATGGGTTGGTGAACTCGCGGCTCGAAGCGATCCCCGGCTATTACGAGCTGAATAATCAGCAGCGTGAGGGCACCGGCGTGCGAGGCGACTTCATGATTTCCTCGGTAGACGCACAAGGCCGCGGCTGGGAGTTTGGCCCATTCTTCCGGTACTGGAATATTCCCGACTCAGGGGTGAAGCGTACCCGTCCAACCCCCTCGGGCACGTACTGGATCGAGCCAGAGAACGAACGCATGCAGGCAGGCGTGAAGGTGAACTGGCTCTTCTAGTTGTTTAGGGATTCGGTGCGAGGGTAACCGCCAAGCCTTCCATTTCCGGCGTCAGGATAATCTGGCAGGAGAGGCGCGAGTGTTCGTGCACGGCCATGGCGTCGTCCATCATCAGCACTTCTTCGCTGTTGGCGGGGGGAAGCTTGGGATACCATTCCGGGCTGACATAGACATGGCAGGTGGCGCAGGCGCAGGCACCGCCGCATTCGGCCTTGATGGGCAGGCCGTAATCGCGGATCACCTCCATCAGCCGCCAGCCAGCGAGGCCATCGAGCGTGTGGGTGGTGCCTTCAAAATCGGTAACGTGGACGTGGACGGTTTCCATTTTCAGGTTTCAGGTTTCAGGTTTCAGGTTTCAGGTTTCGGATTCTATATTCTGAAGCCCAGATTGCAAAGAAAATACTAGCCCCGGCCCTATCTCCGTCGATGCGCCATCACGAAAATCACCAGGATGCCAAGCGCAATACCATACCAGGTGAGAATATAGCTCAGATGATCGTTACGCACGCGGATGGTGCCGTCGGACGGAATCGGCAATGCCGTTTGCTCGCCGATGCGGTCCACCATCGCCGGGATGACCGGCGAGAGCTTGGCATACGCCGCCATGTCGGCCACGTCGCGCCCAAACCAGAGATTTTTCTCGGGCTGGTTGGCGGGGGTGAAATAGCTCCGCTCGTGCCCCATGCGCAGGATGCCCGTGAGGTTCGCTTTGCCATGAACGGCGGTTTCAGGCCGCTTCTCGGCCGCTTTTTGTGCCGCGGGCACCCAGCCGCGATTGACCAGCACGATGCGCCCGTCCGTCAGCTTCAAGGGATTCAGAATGGCATAGCCGAACTGGTCGCGCCAATAGCGCGGCGCGAGGTGAAACTCCGCCCCCTCCACCCAATGACCGCTGAGGGCGACCTTGCGGAACTCCAGGGTTTTCAGGTCGGCCTCGCTCTCGGGCAGTTTCGCGAGCGGGGCTTCGGCGTTCGCCGTCTCGATCGCGGCGATCAGGCCGCGCTTCCACTCCAGCCGCTCGATTTGCCAGGTGCCAAGCGCAAAGCAGGTGCCAAATGCCAGCAGGAACAGCACCCAGGCAGCGGGGCGGGGTGAGGTGAACATAGGCGTTGATTCAGACATCGGAAGTGTCCTTCAGCAGGGAAAGGCGATATTCGGTGGTGATAAACAGGGTTTTGAACAAGCGCAGGCCGACAATCGAACCCAGCAGCGTAAACGGCACCCACAGTGCCGCATGCACCCAGAGCGGGGGCGCGTAGTGAATCTCGACCAGTGCCGCCCCGACCGTCACCAGCAGTCCAACGGCGCAGAGGGTGAAAAACGTTGGCCCATCCGCCGCATCATGATGCTTGAGCGACAGCCCACACACGGCGCAGGCATCCACCACGCTGAGCATATCCTTGAACAACTTGCCTTCGCCGCATTTCGGGCAACGGGGGCGAAGGACAGATTGGCGGGGGGGAAGGGACATAGGGGTCGATGATGGCGGTGAGGGGGACGGATGATCCGTCATCCTCACCTCGGATCATCCTACGCATTCGAGGTCAGCCAATAAATCCCGATAAAGAGGAACAGCCAGACGACATCGACAAAGTGCCAGTACCAGGCAGCGAATTCGAAGCCGAGATGGCCTTCCTGCGTCAGGGTGCCGCGCCGCGCCCGCACCAGCATGGTGGCGAGGAACGCGGTGCCGATGATGACGTGCAGGCCGTGAAAGCCCGTGGCGAGGAAGAAGGTGGCGGCGTATTTTCCATCCGCAAGGCCAAAGGGCGCGTGGCTATATTCAATCGCCTGACAGATGGTGAAGGTGAGGCCCAGAATTACCGTGAGGGTGAGGCCGCGCACCACGTCGCGCATGTTGCCGTGGATCAGCGCGTGGTGCGCCCAGGTGACCGTGGTGCCCGAAAGCAGCAGGATCAGCGTGTTGAGCAGCGGCAGATCGAAGGCGTTAAACGGGTGGATGCCCTTCGGCGGCCAGACGCCTGGCGCAATGGCCCACACATCCTCGAGCGGCAGTTTGGGGAAGAACGCCGCGCCAAAATAGGCCCAGAAGAAGGCGACGAAGAACATCACCTCGGACGCAATAAACAGCGCCATGCCAATGCGCAGGCCCCGGCGCACCGCACCCGTATGCGCATGGTCGCGGATGCCTTCGCGGATCACCTCGCGCCACCAGAAAAAGACACAGAGCACAATAGCGGTGAACCCGCCCATCAGCACCAGCAGGCCGGAAGGCTCCTTATGCAGCGCCAGCGCTGCGCCGACCACGAACGCAAGCATCGAGAACGCGGTGAAAAGCGGCCAGATGCTGGGGTTCACGAGGTGGTAGGGGTGGGTGACTTTATTGCTCATGGGGGCCTCCGGTTGGCAGTAGCCGGGAAGTCAGGGAACGTCATTGCGAGCGAAGCGAAGCAATCCAGCGTAGCTTTTTATACTGGATTGCTTCGCCTTTGGCTCGCAATGACGTTCCCTAGCATCTGGCCTTTACTGATTCCTACTCTCAACACTAAAAAACGTGTAAGATAAAGTAATATTTGTAATGTTCCGTGTTTCGGGGTCGTCGAGGATGGCGGGATCGATGAAAAATGACACAGGCATGTTCACCCGCTGATGCGCCGCGAGCGATTGCTCGTTAAAACAGAAACATTGCACTTTGTTGAAATATTTGCCCGCCGCAAAGGGCGTGACGTTAAACGTGGCCGTGCCGCGCGTGGGTCGGTCGGCATGGCTTTCGGCGCGAAAGGCGACGAGCTTATTTTCGCCGATATGCACCGTGACCGAAGGCTCGATGGGGCCGAACTTCCAGGGCAGTTTGGGGTCGGTATTGGCATCGAACGACACGGTGACCACACGGTTGCGCATGGTGCCTGCATAGGGTGCAATCTCGGCCCGGCGGGTGGTGCCGCCAAACCCGGTGACGCTGCAAAACAGCCGATAAAGCGGCACCGCCGCAAAGGCCAACGCCAGCATAGCCAGCACCAGCGCGGTTAGCCGCCAGGCTAAGGTACGATTCTTCAGGGCCACAGATCCTCACATAAAATAATAGGGGTTTACATCGAGCTTAATGCGCACGCCTTTGAACTTCTGACCGCTGAGCCATTGGCGCAGCGTACGTTGCAGGTGAATGCCCTCGCGCGTTTTCACCAGCAGCCGATAGCGATATTGCCCGCGCAGCTTAGAAAGCGGCGCAGGCGCGGGGCCGAGCACACTCAGGCGCGGGTCGTTCGGTGCCCGCCGCGCGAGCGCTTGCGCGGCGGCGCGCACGGTGGCGTCGTCCTTGCCATCGAGCAGAATGGCGGCGAGCCCACCAAAGGGCGGCCAGCCGCCTGCCGCGCGCTCCTTGGCCTCGAGCCGCATCAGCCGGTCACGATCATGCGCCGCGAGCGCCTTCATCAGCGGATGATCCGGCGCATAGGTTTGCACCAGCACGCGCCCCGGTAGCTCGCCGCGCCCGGCGCGCCCGCCCAGCTGATGCAGCATCTGGTAGCTGCGCTCGATGGCGCGTAAATCCGCCCCATCCAGCCCCACATCGGCATCCACGACCACGACCAGCGTCAGCTTCGGGAAATCATGCCCCTTGGCCACCATCTGGGTGCCGACGAGAATATCCACCTCACCACGTGCGATGCTCGCCCAGGTTTCGGGGGGGATGGCGGTGTCGGAGGAGAGCGTGAGGATGCGTGGTTCGTGGTTCGTGGTTCGTGGTTCGTGATGTGGTGCGAACATGCCGCGCACTTCCTCCGCAATCCGCTCCACCCCCGGCCCGCAGGCAACGAGCTGTTCCGCATCGGCGTTGCATTCCGGGCAATGGGTCGGCATCGGCTCGCGGTGGTGGCAGTGGTGGCAACAGAGAGAGGCTAGAGGCCAGGGGCCAGAGGCCGGGGAAGTGGGCGCGGATTCCAGAGCCGGTAACTCCCCCCTTGAGGGGGAGTCGACGCGCTTCTTCAGCGCGTCGGTGGGGGGT
>CAZUOS010000079.1:0-6469 GCA_964621415.1 uncultured Azospirillum sp. | reverse complement strand
CACCCCGCCCGACACGCCGCAGATCACGCGCTTGCCACCCACCTTCGCCCGCACCGCTGCAATCTGTTCAGCACGGAAGGCCTGCATGCTCCAGTTACCATGGCACCCGCAAATCGCCTTGACGAAATTACGCAGCAACGCCGCGCCGTTCGGCGTGTGCGCCACCTCGGGGTGAAACTGCACCCCATAGAGCCGCCGCGCCTCATCCGCGATCGCGGCGTAGGGTGCGCTTGGGGTGCGTGCAATCACCTGGAAGCCCTGCGGCAATCGCGTCACCTTATCGCCGTGGCTCATCCACACCGTGTGCGCCTCGCCACGCCGCCAGACATCCTTAAACAAGGCGCTATCTCCCACCACCTCGACCTCGGCACGCCCAAACTCGCGCGTCTCGCCCGGCTCCACCGTGCCGCCAAGCAGGTCACACAATAACTGCTCGCCATAACAAATACCGAGCACCGGCACGCCCAGCGCCAGCACGCCCGCATCCACCCGTGGCGACGCCCCCTCATGCACCGAGGCCGGACCGCCGGAGAGAATAATCCCCCGCGCGCCAAATGCGCGAATCGCCTCAAGCGGTTTGGTGCAGGGATGAATCTCGCAATAGCTTCCCGCCTCGCGAACGCGGCGTGCAATCAGTTGCGTAAACTGGCTACCAAAATCCAGAATCAAAATACGTTCGTCGTGGCTGGTCACAAAATCCTCGTGAAATAATCTTACGTATATAAATAGGGTGCTCGTTACAGAATGCGCGCGCACCATAGCGCCTAACGCATCCGTCGCAATGGTTTTCAACACCCCCTCGTACAAGCATGGGATGAAATCGTCTATTCGCTTGACGGCGTTTCCGCTGCACCACTAACTAGGACGGAACGCACAGTCGCGCGTGCATCGCAAAATGCACGATCGAAAACAGACAATAACAACAAATATCCTCGGGACATACCCATGCGCTACGGAGGCCTGATTGCCGCAGTCATCATCGCTGCCATTGCTGCAGTGATTGTACTGCGTATGGGGAACAGCCAGCCCGCGCCACAAGCCCAGCAAGCGGCCCCGAAGGAAGAAGTCAAAAGCACCCAGATTTATGTCGCCGCCAAGCCGATTCCGGTTGGCACCGTCATCACCTCCGAAATGGTCTCGCCGCAACCCTGGCCGCAACATCTGGTGCTCGAAGGGTTTGTGCCCGTGAAAGAGGGCGCAACCGTGGTGGGCATGGTTGCCCGTGGTAGCTTTCAGCTGAACGAGCCGCTCATCACCTCCAAGCTCGCGAACCCGAGCGATCCGAACTTCCTCGCGGGCGAGCTGCCAAAGGGTATGCGCGTTGTCTCGATTCCATTGAACGAGGTAGATGGGGTCGCAGGATTCATCTTCCCCGGCGACCATGTCGATGTGATGTACACGCACGAGGTGGATAAACCCAAAGCCGTGGCGGAAGATGGCACCCAGCGCCAGGCCGACAAGGTGCAGATCACGGAAACGCTGCTCACCAATGTCAAGGTGATGGCGGTTGATCAGCGTGCCTCGGGGCAGGGCTCAACCGATAAAGAGGGGCGGCTGATGATTCCGAAATCCGCCTCGCTGATGGTCTCGCAGGCCGATGCGCAACGCGCGCGTCTGGCACAAAAGACCGGCTCGCTGAGCCTCACCTTGCGCGCCATCTCGGATCGTGATGCCAAAGACGGGTTGTTCGTCACCGCCCCGAAGGATGTCTCGCAAAAAGTTGTTGGCGAGGTGGCTGGGGCAGAGCCGGTCGTCATCGTGCGCGGTGCGCCGAAACAGGTTAAAGAGAAAAATACGGATACCAGCATTCTGCGCGGGGGGGCGGCGGGTAACGGCCTCAGCTTCACCAATCCCGGCCGCTTTACTGATTCTCCCAACCCTAGCCCAGTGGTAACCCCATGAGCGCTCGTTTCCCAATGCTATGGCTCGGTGCCGTCGCGGCGGTGCTGCTGATGAGTGCGCCGCTTGCGGGTATGGCGGCCAAAAGCGATGGGTCAGCCATTTTTTATGTGCCGCTCAATCGTTCGGAGTTGATTAGCCTGCCGAGCGATATGTCCGAAGTGGTCGTGACTGACCCGGAAGTGGCCAACGTGCTCACCCACGGGAAACGCAAAGTCTCCGTCATCGGCGAACAGGTGGGCCAAACCACCCTGCGCGTATTCGATGCCAACCACAAGCTGCTGCGTAATGTCGATATCTGCGTGACCTACGACCTGCCGGCCGTGCGTCGGGCATTGAAGCAATTCCTGCCGAACGAGCATATCGGCGTGAATATGGTCAACACCCGTATGGCTCTCACTGGCGATGTTTCGGGAGCCGCCGCCGCCAGCACGGCGATGGAAATCGCCCAGGAATTCGTCTACGGTAAACTGAAAGACGGCGCGAATGAAAAGCGCGAGCAATATAACGGCACCGACAAGCCCTCCCCCATCATCAACCTGATGAAAGTCAGCTCGCAGCAACAAGTCATGCTGCGCATCCGCATCGGCGAGGCGCAGCGCTCCGCCATCAAAAACCTCGGCGTTAGCTTGCAGGCGCTGGGCAATGGCGGACTCCCCTTCTCGATTGGTACCGGCATCGGCCGCCTCGTCGCCACCTCAACGGGCAGCAGCAGCTCCTCAACCAGCAGCGCCTTCCAATATGGCACCGTGGCCCCCTCGCCTTCTACCGCCGCCTATGGCACCGGCTCCATCTATACCCGTGGCTCGACCGGTATCGGCGCGGCCATTGAAGCCCTTGAGCGCGACGGCATGATCAAAATCCTCGCCGAACCGAACCTCACCGCCCTTTCCGGTGAAGAGGCGCAATTCTTGGCGGGCGGCGAGTTCCCCGTGCCCGTGCCACAGGATAATAAAACCACCATCGAGTTTAAGCCCTTCGGTGTGGCGCTGAAGTTTACCCCCTTCGTGCTCAGCCCCAACCGCATTCGCATTCAGGTGAATCCTGAAGTCTCGGAACTGAGCACCGAAAATCAGGTAAAAACGGTGGATGGTTATGTGGTGCCCTCGCTCGTCACTCGCCGCGCCTCCACCACGGTCGAGCTAGCGCCGGGCGAAAGCTTCATGATCGCGGGCCTGATGCGCGACGACATCCGCACCACCATCGATCAGCTGCCGGGGGCCGACTCGGTGCCGGTGCTTGGGGCATTGTTCCGCTCCACTGCCTATAACCGCAACGAAACCGAGCTGGTGATTTCCGTCACCCCCTATCTGGTCGATCCCGTGCGCGGCACCGATGTTAAGCTGCCGACGGATGATTTCCGCCCAGCCAGCTTCATGGAAAGCATTTTCTACGGCGCCATCGCCTCGACCCATGGGGAGAAAGACCCCAGTGCGGAAGGGCCGGTGGGCTTCATGACCGATAACTAGCGAGCATCCCATGTCCACGGTTTTACGCAGTGTTATGTTGATTGCCGCACTTGTCGCCCTCGCGGCCTGCAACCGTCCGCCCGAAAGCGCCTTCCTTGATCGCGGTGGCCCGGAATCGCTGATCGATGTTTCCTCCGAGGCCGTGAACCTGAGCACCAGCTCCGCCCAGGATCTGGTCGACCTCTCCAACTGGGTTGCGCACGACCTGCCCGCCCGTGCCGAACTGAATTGCGACAGCACCGAGAAACATTGCGCCGAAGCCAGGAAGATCCTGGAACTTAAAAATATTCCAGCTTCGCAAGGCATCGGCAACAACCGCTCTGTCACCCTGGTATACGAGCGCATCGTCGCCCGCGACTGCGACCCACATTACCGCGACAACGCCAATAACTACTATAACGCCCACCACCCGGCCTTTGGCTGCGCCGTCGCCGCCAACATGGTGCAATCCGTGACCGATAAACGTGCCTTTGTCGAACCCGCCTTGTCGGATGATCCCTACGCCACCCGTGCTGTCAACGACTGGGCCCGCGCCTATAAACCGCGTGCAGACGTGAAGCCCTATAACGCGATCGACGAATCGCTGACCGAAAAATCCGGCAGCAAATAGGGCCGCAGATAGGCGTATCTTTGGGGTTGCATCGTGCTGATTCGGTACCAGTGCTGGCAAAAATGCTTCTGCGCGGGCATGTTTTGTGTTAATCTTTGCCCATCCATAGCCGCTTAAGTTATTCAGAAATGAGTATTCTGAGGTCTGCCTGCATGCAGCTGTTTGCGATGATTTTATCCAATGCCTCGCGCCAGGAATGGGCGAGCGAGGTGGCGCGCGCGGCCGGCGTGGCCTCGCCGTTGGTGATGGTCGCAAGCCCCGCCGAGGCCGCCAAATACCTGGCCGAGAAAAACCTCAGCCCCTCGCATGTGGTGCTGGATGTGGGGGCCCGTGGCCGCGACATCCTCGAGGAAATCGACCTTCTGGCGCAGCAATGCGTTTCCGGCACGCGGGTTATCGCGGTGGGCGACACGAACGATATTCAGCTCTACCGCGAGATTCTACGCCGTGGTGTGCTCGATTATTTGCCCATGCCCGCCAATCCGGGCGATCTGGTGCGCACCCTCACCGTCGTTGCCGCCAGCGCACCCACCGCCAGCAGCGCCCCTGCCCCCGCCACCTACCATAACCAAACCACCCCCCGCCGGGTGATCGCGTTCATGAGCGCCGCGTCGGGCGATGGCGCCTCCATGGCAGCCATGAACACCGCCTATGCGATCAGCGAGCTGGTAGGCGGTAAAACCGTGCTGGTGGATATGGACTACCAGTTCGGCATGGTGGCCAAGCAACTGGCCCTGCAAAGCCAATACGGCATCCGCGACGTGTTCGACCATCCCGAGCGCGGGGTGGATAGCATGCTGATCAAGCGCATGGCGGCCACCTACCAACAGCTTGATGTCATCACCGCGCCAAACGAACTGCGCTATCTGCCCAATGTCAGCGCCGAGGCGATTCTCGACCTGGTCGGCACGCTCAAGGAAAATTACGAGAACGTCATCATCGACCTGCCACATGTCTGGACACCGTGGGTCGCGAGCGTCACCCAACAAGCCACGCATATCGTGCTTGTCGCGCAATTATGGCTGAAATCGGTGTCGCATGCCTCGCGGCTGATGCGGGGTCTGCGTGAAATGGGCGTACCGCTTGAACGGGTGATTCCCGTCATCAACCGCTCCGGCGCCAAGTTCAAGGAAGCGATCGAACCTAAGGATTTCGAACGCGTCTGCAACGCCTATATTCGCTACCGCCTAGCGAACGATATCAAAACCGTCACCACGGCCGAAGCCTCGGCCAAAACCGTGGTGGAGCTGGAAGCGAGCGCTCTCGCAAGCGACATCAACAAACTGGCGCGCGGCCTCATCGGCCAAACGCAAGAAGGCTCCGGCAGCGAGAAGCGCGTCGGGCTGTTTTCTAAGTTTAAGGGTTAGCGCGTATGTTCGGCAAAAAGCAGGAAGGGGGGGCACCCACACCCGTTACGCTCGCAGAGCCAGCGCCCCGCGCCAGTGGCCCTCTGCCCGCAGCCAGCCAGCAACCGCAACCCCCTGCCACCAGCGCGCCGCGTCCCGCCGCACCTGCGCATGCTGCCGCCAACCTGCCGACCGATGCACCGCTGGTGCACTATCGCGACCTGAACCTCGAAACGCCGGAATACGTGCAGGCCAAACAATGGCTCATCGGCGAATTGCTCGACCAGGTGGATTTCCAAGCGCTGGATATGTTCGCGGCCGACAAAAAACGCCAGCGTGTGGGCGAAGCATGCGAGCGCATCTTGCCCAAAATCACCATCCCCCTCACCGCCGCGCAAATGCAGCTGCTCACCCGGCAGGCGATTGACGAAATCCTCGGCTTCGGCCCCATCGAGCCACTGCTGAACGATCCCGATGTCAACGACATCATGATCAACACGGCGAAGAAGGTCTATATCGAGAAACGTGGCAAGGTCTACGTCACCGACATTGTCTTCACCAGCGAGCAGCATCTGCTCGGCGTCATTCAACGCATTGTCAGCCGCGTTGGCCGCCGGGTCGATGAGGCGAACCCCATGGTCGATGCGCGCATGCCCGATGGCTCACGCTTCAACGCCATTATCCCGCCGCTGGCGCTCGATGGGGCGCTGGTCTCGATCCGTAAGTTCAAGAAAAATAAAATGCCGCTGCGCGACTATCTCAACTACCGCTCGATGAGCGAGGAGATGGTGCGTTTCCTTGAAATCTGCGGCGCCATTCGCTGCAACATCATCATCTCCGGCGGTACGGGATCGGGGAAAACCACCCTGCTCAACGCCCTCTCCGGCCATATCGATATCAACGAGCGCGTCATCACGATCGAGGACGCCGCCGAGCTGATGCTGCACCAGCCGCACGTGCTGCGGCTCGAGACCCGCCCGGCCTCGACCGAGGGGCGCGGCGAAATCAACCAGCGTCAGCTCGTGAAAAACGCCCTGCGCATGCGGCCGGATCGTATCATCCTCGGCGAGATCCGTGGCGACGAGGTGATCGACGTACTCTCGGCCATGAACACCGGCCATGATGGCTCGATGGCCACCATCCAC
>CAZUOS010000078.1:0-6510 GCA_964621415.1 uncultured Azospirillum sp. | reverse complement strand
CTTGCGCCGCGCCCGCGCATCCTCTATCACGCATGCATGAGCACCCCGGAAGAACAACTCGCGCAATGCCGCGCCCGCATCGATGCGATTGATGAAACGCTCGCCCAGCTATTGCTCGAGCGGATCGACATCGTCGCTGAAGTGGGACAGCTCAAGAACCAGCACTGGCCGCGCGATTGCCACATCCGCCCCGGACGCGAAGCGCGCATGCATCGCAGCATCATTCAGCGGTTTCGCGGCACAAAGTTCTCGACCCGCGCGGCATTTCTCATCTGGCGACAGATTATCGGCGCCAGTACCAGCATCGAATCGCCGCTGAAAGTCGCGGTGCTGCACGAGGCGGATCGCCCCCGCGCCCGCAACTATTTCGGCGCGAATGCCGAGATCGCGCATTGCCGCTCGCTCGCTGAACTCACCACCGCCCTCACCGAAAAAACCAGCACCATCGCGCTGATCCCCACTGCAACCCCTCAGGGTTGGTGGAACGCGATTCCCGAAGATTTCCACATCTTCGCACAGCTGCCCGTATTCGCGCGCGACCTGCAACGCCTACCCACGCTTTATGCGCTGGCGGCGGTCGAGCCGGAACCCTCGGGCGATGACATCAGCCTCTACGTGGTGGACGATGCGCTTCAGATCCTCGACGGCTTTGTGCCGCCCGAGCAGGCGGGCCTCCCCGGCGGCCGCTTCCTTGGCGCGTGTGCGAAACCGATCAGCCCGGAGACATTATGAGTAACGCTGGGACAGAGCGTCATCCCGGCTTTATGCCGGGATCTCCCGAAACTGGCAGAGCCAATTTCTCAATGGAAATACGCTCAGGCCGCATCAGGAGATCCCGTCATCCGCTTCGCTCCGACGGGATGATACCTCGTCCCAGCACCCTCGCATCATTGGAGACGTTATGACCACCCCCACCCCCAAACCCGGCATCACCAGCATCTCGCCCTACACGCCCGGCAAGTCGAAAGCCGAAGGGGCCGCGCGCATCATCAAGCTCTCCTCGAACGAAAACCCGTGGGGCCCCTCGCCCCAGGCCGTCGCCGCCTACGCGGCCGAGGCCGCGCACCTCAACCGCTATCCCGATGGCGCGCACAGCACCTTGCGCGACACCATCGCCCGCGTACAGAACCTGCCTGCATCGCAGCTGATCTGCGGCGCGGGATCGGACGAACTGATCGGCATGCTGGTGCATGCCTATGCCGGGCCGGGCGACGAAGTGCTTTACAGCCAGCACGGTTTTCTCATGTATAAAATCTACGCGCTGGCGAATGGGGCCACGCCGGTCACCGCGCCAGAAAAAGACCTGACGCTCGATGTCGATGCACTGCTCGCTGCCGTCACCCCACGCACCAAAAGCGTCTTCGTCGCGAACCCGAACAACCCCACCGGCACGGTCGTTCCCTTCCACGAGATTCGTCGCCTGCGCGCGGGCTTGCGCGCGGATATTATCCTCGGGCTCGATGCAGCCTATGCCGAGTATATTGAGCACACGTCATTGCGAGCCGAAGGCGAAGCAATCCAGCAAGAAAATAACGCTGGATCGCCACGCTCCGCTCGCGATGACGCGCCCTTCGACTACGAAGACGGCGTCTCCCTCGTGCACGAAAACACCAACACCATCGTCTTCCACACTTATTCCAAAATCTACGGCCTGCCGGGCCTGCGCCTTGGCTGGGCCTATGCCCCAGCCTCCATGATCGACGTGTTAAACCGCGTGCGCAGCCCGTTCAACGTCAACACCCCCGCGCTCGCGGCCGGGGTCGCCGCGATGGAGGATCAGGCCTACATCGCCACCATGCGCCGCCAAAACGCCGAAGAACGCGCGCGCCTGCAACTCGCCATCCGCGAGTTGGGCTATGCCGTGGTGCCCAGCACCACCAACTTTATTCTGGTGCATTTCGGGGCCGAGGCGAGCGCCATCAACCAGCATCTCGCCACGCGCGGGCTGATTGTGCGCGAGGTCGCAGGCTATGGCCTGCCGGAATATCTGCGCATCACCGTCGGCACTGCCGAAGAGAACACCCTCCTGATCGAGGCCCTGGAACATTACGTCAAAGCGAAGGCGGTATGAGCTCTCCCTCCCTTCATCTTGCCTTGCTCGGCGCGGGCCAATTAGGCGGCTCGTTCCTGCTGGCCCTGCGCGAGGCCGGGGCCGACATCACCGTTTCCGCCTACGACCCCGCCACCGCGCATGCCGAAGCCCTCGCCGCCCGTGGCGCGGTCGACCGTGTCTGCACCAGCATCGCCGAAGCCGTGCGCGAGGCCGACCTGGTGCTGCTCGCCGCCCCGCTACGCACCTACACGGCGCTCGCGAGCGCTATGGCCCCCGCCCTGCCCGAGGGGGCAATCGTCACCGATTTAGGCTCGGTCAAAGGCACCATGGCGCGCATTGCGCCGCTGCTGCCGCAGGCGCATCTGGTGCCCGCACACCCCATCGCGGGTAGCGAAAAATCTGGCCCTGCCGCTGCCCGCGCCGATCTTTTCCAAAACCGTCTGCTGATCCTCACCCCCGATAGCGATACCGATGAAAACGCCTTCCGCGCGGTCGAGAGCCTCTGGGAAATGGCCGGGGCGGATGTCATCGCCATGCCGCACGAGCTGCACGACCAAATCTATGCGCATGTGTCGCACCTGCCGCATCTGATCGCCTTCGTCGCCGCCAGTTATTGCTACCAGCTCGGCGCGCGGATCTCCGATCGGGAAACCATGCTGCAACAATTTTTGCGCATCAGCCGCAGCAATCCGCGGATGTGGACCGACGTGATGCTCGAAAACCGCGAGGCGCTGCTGCCGATTCTTGGCACCTACATCGCCCTGCTCGAGCATTTTGCGTTCGAGCTGCATGCCGGTGGCACACCCGAAACCGCCGCAGGCGAGGCCGAACCCGAACCCGTCGTCGCCGCCACAACACTCGCCAAAACCCTGCTCCCGCGCGTGCTGGCCGCCAGCCTCATCTCGAACGTATCGCTCTACGAGCAAGCCTCAGGACAGTCGCTGCGCGCCTTTGGTGGCGCAGGCATGCGCGACGTAGTCTCGCCCGCCGCCGTCACGCCCGAGGCCGACACCGAAGCCATGAGCCACCACAGCGCCGCCATGGCCGCCAACATCGAAGGCATTCTGCCCCTCTTCCGCCGGTTTGAAACCCTCCTCGGGGCCGAGGACGAACCCGCGCTCTACGCCCTCATCAGCCAAATGGTGGACGAAGCGCACCAGCTCATCGCCCCAACGCACTGAATACCCAATACTATAGAAATTGCGACAACATCACGAACGCCACAAAAAAAGCCAGCGGCACATCTGCCGCTGGCTTTCTTTTGCAAAGGCGAGGGCGAACCCCGCGCGAGCTAACGGCCTTAAGCCGCTGCGCCTGCCGCTTCACGCGCTTTGATGATACGACGCTTCAGCATGCGTGCCTCTTCCGAGAGCGCCTTGCTGTGCGTGGTGATGAGGTAGTTATCCAGCCCACCATTATGGTCGATGGTGCGCAGGGTGCTTGCGGTAATGCGCATGCGAATGGTTTGGCCCAGCGCGTCCGATTGCAGGCTCACTTGCTGCATGTTCGGCATAAAGCGGCGCTTGCTTTTGCGGTTGGAGTGCGAAACATTGTTGCCCGAGAGCACGCCTTTCTCGGTAATTGCGCAGCGTCTTGCCATGGCGAGAACTTTCTTATAATACTTCGATGAATAAACCGGTGGGCAAGCCTAGTTATGTCTTGCCGTGAACGCGCCCAATAGCGAAAGCCTTGCCCCTTGTCAAGCACCATATTGCGGCACGGCCGCGAACAGAGTCTTTTATGCACCCAACCGTGCCCCCATTGTCACCCCTATTACAACCCCTTATCCCCTTTGCAGAACAGCTGGCCGAGGCGGCCGGGGCTGCCATCCGCCCGTATTTTGGCACGGATGTCGCGGTCGAGCTGAAGGCCGATCACTCCCCTGTCAGCCTGGCTGATCGCGCGGCCGAAGCCGCCATGCGCGCGCTCATTCAGCAGCATTACCCCACGCATGGCATCTTCGGCGAGGAGTTCGGCAGCACCCGCACCGATCAGCGCTACGCTTGGGTGCTCGACCCCATCGACGGCACACGCGCCTTCCTCGCGGGCGGCACCGCATGGGGCACACTGATTGCGCTGTGCGAGGACGACATCCCCATCCTCGGCGTGCTCGACCAGCCCATCACCGGCGAGCGCTGGATCGGCGTGCGCGGGCAAGCAACGCGCTACCTCCAGCGCGGCGAGCCGCACCCTTGCGCCCCTCGCCGCTGCTCCACACTGGCCGGGGCGACGCTCTCCACCACCAGCCAGCGCTATTTCACCCCGCCAGAGGCGGCGCGTTTCGTGCGCCTGGCCGAAGCCTGCGGCAACGTGCGCGAGAACGGCGACTGCATCGCCTATGGCGAACTGGCACGCGGCGCGCGCGACCTCGTCGTCGATGCGCATTTGAAGCCCTATGATATCCTCGCGCTGGTGCCGATCCTCGAAGGCGCGGGCGCCCTCATCACCGGGTGGGACGGTGCCCCCATCACCCTCAGCCATTATTCGCACGTGCTAGCCGCCGCCACGGCCGAACTCCACCGGCATGCACAGGCGTTACTCTAAGCTGGACGTTTGCCAATCAAGCCTCTATGCTCGCGCGCGAATCACTTTACTGTTTGAGAGTTTTATGTCCCGCACCCCGTTATACGAAGGCAAAGCCAAGAAAATTTTCGAAGGGCCGGAGCCCGGCACCCTCATCGCCCACTACAAGGACGACGCCACCGCCTTCAACAACAAAAAGAAGGGCACCATTCAGGGCAAAGGCATCATCAACAATAAAATCTCCGAATATCTGATGACCCGCCTGAACGACATGGGCATCCCCACCCACTTCATCCGTGGCATCAACATGCGCGAGCAGCTGGTGCGCGCGGTCGAGATCGTGCCACTCGAGGTGATTGTGCGTAACTACGCCGCCGGCAGCTTTGCCGAGCGTTTCGGCGCGTTCGAGGGCGAAGCCCTCGGCGCCCCGCTGATGGAGTTCTGCCTGAAGGACGACCGCCTGGGCGACCCCTTCGTAGCCGAGGATCACATCTTCGCCTTCGGCATTGCCTTCCCGGAGGAGCTGGAGGAAATCCGTCATCACGCGCTGCGCATCAACGATATTCTCTCGGGCCTGTTCTATGCCCACGGCCTGCGCCTCATCGACCTCAAGCTCGAGTTCGGCCGCTACTACGAAGAGGACATGCAAATCATCGTGCTGGCGGATGAAATCTCGCCCGATACCTGCCGGTTGTGGGACATCGCCACCAACGATAAAATGGACAAAGACCGCTTCCGCCGCGACCTCGGCGGGGCCGAAGAAGCCTACCGCGAAGTGGCCCGCCGCTTGGGCGTGCTTCCGAGCGCCAACGTCGTCGAGACCGGTAGCTTCGGTGGCGAAGCCAAGGGAAAAGCAAAAGCAGCAAAACCCGCCGCCAAAGCCGCCCCAAAGGCAAAAGCAAAGCCGAAAAAGAAATAAAATAATTCGTGGTTCGTGAAGTGCCACTTCGGGAACCACGAGCCACGAACCACGAGCCACGAGCCACTGACCATGAAAGCCCATGTCACCATTACCCTGAAAAACGGCGTGCTTGACCCGCAAGGAGTGGCCATCGCCGGCACGCTCGAGCATCTGGGATTCCCAGGCGTTAACGCCCGCGTCGGCAAGTTTATCGAGCTGGAACTGCCCGAGGGCGACGCCGTCAAAGCCAAAAAATCCATCGAGCAGATGTGCGAGAAGCTACTCGCCAACACGGTAATTGAGAAATATGCGGTGGAGATGGTAGCGTGATTCGTGGTTCGTGGTTCGTGGTTCGTAGTTCGTGGCGTGTGACCGCGCGTGGCGCAATGGTGGAGCGGCTATCATGATAACAAATCCCACACGAACCGCGATCCACGAACCACGAACCACGATCCAATCCGCCGTTATCGTCTTCCCCGGTTCCAACTGCGATCGTGATGTATTCACGGTGCTGGCCGCGCAAGGGCTCAACCCAACCTATGTGTGGCACGATGATGCCGCGCTGCCCGAGGGGCTGGATCTCGTGGTGCTGCCCGGTGGGTTTTCCTATGGCGATTATTTGCGTTGCGGGGCGATGGCCGCGCGCTCGCCGATTATGCAAAGCGTCATCCAGTTCGCCAACAAGGGCGGCCATGTGCTCGGCATTTGCAACGGCTTCCAGATTCTGTGCGAATCGGGCCTCCTCCCCGGCACGCTGATGCGTAACGACCACCTCAAGTTCCACTGCAAACCGGTGGCACTGAAGGTGGAGGCGAACGACAACGCCTTCACTGCGGCTTACGAAAAAGGCGCGGTCATCACCCTACCTGTGGCGCATGCGGAGGGGAATTATTTCGCCGATGCGGATACCCTCAAGGCCTTGAACGATAATGGCCAAATCGCCCTGCGCTATGTCGATGCCATCAACGGCGCGCAGGAGCGGATTGCCGGCATCCCCAACCCTGCGGGCAACGTGCTCGGCCTCATGCCGCAC
>CAZUOS010000077.1:5363-6705 GCA_964621415.1 uncultured Azospirillum sp. | reverse complement strand
TCCAAAGCGACGGGTCCTCGGTGCCGAGTCGCCACAACGCCATTTGCGTTACCCCCAGCTTGTGCAGCGCCGCCAGCTGGGTGTAGGCCGAGGCGGCATCCAGCATCCACACCTCATGATGGGTGCCATTCTCGATAAAATCGAAATGGCTATTGCCGCTTTCCGCATCGTAGACGGGCATCGCCTCAGACTCATGCGCCGCGAGCCATTCTTCCTCGATGCTGTTGCTATCGACAATACCATGCGTAATCCAGTCATAGGCATAATTGCCCACCGCAATCACCAGCTTATCGCGCGGGATATCGCGCACCGCCTTCACCGCATGCTCGACAAACCAGGCGTTCGAGGCAATCGGCCCGGCCTCCCCCTCCTGCGAGTGCTCATCGTAAATCATCAGAAACAGCTTATCGACCACGCGCGCATAGGCTTTCAAATCCCACTCCGCACTGTCGACCGGCGCGGCAATCGCCACCACCCAGCCATGTGGCGCGAAGCGACGCTTCGCCTCCTCAAGGAAACGACGATAATTCGTATGCGCGCTCGCCGGCAGTTCCTCGAAGTCGAAAAACACCCCTGCTGCCTGCTCCTCTTCCAGCTTCGTTTCAAGCGTATCGAGCAACCGCGCGCGTGCGGCCTCGTCGGCAAACAGCGCCGCCATGCCGCGCCCATCCCACTTGCCGTTTTTCGCGTTCTGCACCATGGGTAGCAGGGTGGGTCGATGCTCGGCTGCTTGCAGAATCGCCCGGCCGCGCGGGTCGGGCAGCGGCGTCAGGCGATGGTCCGCCCCTTCGACGATATACCAGGCGGGAATCACCCAATCGAGATCGCCGACATGCCGCGCAAGCGATGCGGCGCTCGATGCATCCCACGGCGCATGGAAGGCCGCCACCAGCGGAGCCGCCTGCTCGCCCGCGAGCAGCGTTTCCGAATGTTCATAGAGCGATTGCAGCTCGTGCGAGGCATGCCGAAGGTTGCGATGCGCCCGCGTCACCTCGGCCCGCATGGCGGGACGCTCCACCGCGAAATCGAGCAAGGGCTGCGGCTTCACCTCGATGATCGACAGCACGAACAACGATACCGCCAGCACCACCAGCGCCCCAAATGCCCACATCGCGCGCCGCAGCCGCCGCTTGCGACGACCCGAAGCATCATAGAATATATGGCGGGAATGGGGCATGGGTGGAATGGAAATGTGAAACGGATGAAATGATAATGTGGATTCCAGAGCGCCAGCTCCCCCCTTGCGAGGGAGCTGGCGCTCTGGAATCCGTGCACAACAAAACCGTAGCGCACAAACACAAACCGCACGTCTCTAGCAAACTCTACGCTTGCCGCAAGGAAA
>CAZUOS010000077.1:0-5263 GCA_964621415.1 uncultured Azospirillum sp. | reverse complement strand
GCGCACAAACACAAACCGCACGTCTCTAGCAAACTCTACGCTTGCCGCAAGGAAACAAAGCGGCTGTAATCAGCAAATGCGTATTTCCCCTCCCCATCCTCGTCTCTGGCTTATCGCTATCCTCGGCTTTTTCAGCGGGCTGCCACTGGCGCTCACCGCCAGCACGCTATCCGCCTGGCTGGCCGAAGCGGGCGTCACCACCACCACTATCGGCCTGTTTGCCGCCATCGCCACGCCCTATGCCTTCAAGTTCCTCTGGGCACCACTGCTCGACGGGCTGCCGCTCTTCCCCTCCCGGCTGGGCCGACGTCGCGGCTGGCTCGCGGCCTCGCAAGCCCTGCTGACGCTTTTCCTGGCCCTGATGGCCATAACCGACCCCACCACCTCCCCTGGCACGATGGCGCTGCTCGGCCTGCTGGTCGCCACCTGTTCGGCCACGCAGGATACCGTCTTCGACGCCTTCCGTGTCGAGCATCTCCCGCCCGAGGCGCAGGGAAATGGCGCGGCCTTCGCCACGTTCGGCTATCGCATAGGGATGCTCGCCTCCGGCGCAGGCGCGCTCTACCTCGCCACCGATTTCGGCTGGACCACCACTTACTTCGTGATGGCGGGGGTGATGGGTCTCGGGGTGCTGGTGACGCTAAGTATCAAGGAAGTGATCAGAGTCGAGAGTCAAGAGTCGAGTGGAGACGCGGCATCACTCGACTCTCGACTCTCGACTCTGATCAGTCATTACTTCCTCGCCCCCTTACGCACCTTCGCCACCCGCCCCTACTGGGGTGCGGTGCTGACCTTTGTCATCCTCTACAAGCTCGGGGATGCGTTCATGGGCCCGATGTTTAACCCGTTCCTGCTCGGCCTTGGCTTCACCAAACTCGAAATCGCCCAAACCGTGAAGCTCTATGGGTTAATCGCCACCCTCGTCGGCAGTTTCGCCGGTGGCTGGCTGGTGGCACGGCTGGGCACCTTCCGCACGCTGGTGCTTGGCGGCATGCTGCACATGCTCACGAACCTGATGCTCGTCGCCCTCGCCAGCCGTGGGCCAGATCTCACCTTCCTCACCCTCGCCATCAGCCTCGAAAACTTCACCGGCGGCATGGTCACCACCGCCTTCGTCGCTTATCTCAGCGGCCTCACTCAGCGCGAATATACCGCCACGCAATATGCCCTGCTTTCTTCGCTCGCGGCGTTCGGACGCACCTGGCTCTCGACTCCCTCGGGCGCGGTCGCCGAAGCACTCGGGTGGGAAGGATTCTTTACCCTGGCAAGCCTGCTGGCGTTGCCGGGCATTGCGCTGCTGATCTGGCTCGAGCGCGCCTACCAGATACGCGCCGCCGCCACTGCTCCCGGAGGCACCCCATGAACCAACACGTGCGAGTGATCGTGACAGGCCGCGTACAGGGCGTCGGCTATCGCGCCTGGACCGTGCGCGAAGCCCATGCACGCGGTCTTTCCGGCTGGGTACGCAACCGACGCGATGGCACCGTCGAGGCCGTATTCAGCGGCGACATCGAAGCGGTCGACGCCATGGCCGCCGCCTGTTGGGAAGGCCCAGCCCTAGCCCGCGTGGCGCATATCGCCACCACCCCTTGCAGCGATGCGATTGCCCCCGGCTTCTCAGCACAGCCCACAGTATAAGTGGCGCTTTTTCTGTGTATATCTGCATAAAACCACGGGCCGATCGTGCAAAGTTTCACTAAAGTTGATCGGATGACTCCCGAACCCCAACCACTTCCGCTGGAGCTGGCCGAAGGATACGCCAAGTTCCGCCAGTTCAAATATGCGCGCCACGCACAGCGCTACATGGAACTGGCCGTGCGTAGCCAGAAACCACACACCATGGTGATCGCCTGCTGCGACAGCCGCGCCGCGCCGGAAACCATTTTCGACGCCTCGGCGGGCGAGCTGTTCGTGGTGCGCAACGTGGCGAACATCGTGCCGCCTTACGCGCCGGATGGCCAGCGCCACTCCACCTCGGCCGCGCTCGAGTTCGCGGTGCATTCGCTCGGAGTAAAATATATCGTGGTGATGGGGCACGGCAAATGCGGTGGCATCGCCGCCGTGGTGCAGGATATGAGCCCCCTCAGCAAGGGCGACTTCATCGGTAAATGGATGAGCGAAGTGAAAGAGGTGGTCGATACCGTCGCGATTCCCGATTGCTGCCCCGACCATGAGCGCCACACCATTGTCGAGCGCGCCTCGATCGTCCAATCCCTCAAAAACCTCGAAGGCTTCCCCTGGGTCGCGCGCCTGGTGCAAGCGGGCGAACTCACCGTCCTCGGCGCCTGGTTCGATGTCGCGCTGGGCGAGCTGTATACGTATGACGCCACGACGGATCGCTGGGCCACGGTCGCGGGATAGAGCAACGATGCCAGAGCCTGTAACTCCTCCCTTCGCGGGGGAGTCAAATCCCTCTTGGGATTTGGTGGGGGGTAAACAGCCTCCGCGATGATCCCCCCACCAAAATCGTGAAGGACGACTTTGGCTCCCCCGCGAAGGGGGGAGCTTTAGGCTCTGGAAGCCTCACCCTATTTAATCTCTCTCAATCTCCCGCCGATGCGCGAGTACTGGAATCTGCGCACGGATGGCGGCGAGGCGAGCGGGGTCGAACGTCGCGTAAATCACCTGCGGTGTGTCGGCGCTGGCTTCCGCCAGCACTTCGCCCCACGGGTCGAGGATGAGGCTATGCCCATAGGTCTCGCGTCCGCCGGGATGGGTGCCGCATTGCGCCGGAGCAATCACATAGCACGCATTCTCGATCGCCCGCGCCGAAAGCAGCGTGCGCCAATGCGCCGCGCCCGTTGGCCGGGTAAAGGCCGATGGCACGGCCAGCAGCGTCGCCCCCGCGCCACTCAGCGCCTGATAGAGCGCCGGGAAGCGCAAATCGTAGCAGATGCTCATGCCCAGCATCGCCTCGCCCATGGGCGCGACCACAGGGCGCGCGCCCGCCACCGCCTGCGACGATTCGCGGTAGCTGGTGCCATCGGGCAAAGTGACATCGAACAGGTGGATTTTGTCATACGTCGCGGCAATCTCGCCATCCGGCGCAATCAGCACGCTGCGGTTATAGGGCGCCGCCATGCCCGCCTCGCGCGCGCGGATGGAGCCGATCAGCAGCCACACCCCCTGCGCACGCGCCGCTTCACGCGCATAGGCAATGCCGGGATGCGCCGCCATCGGCACGTCTGTCATCGCCGCCATGCCCTCGCGCCGCATATAGAACGTATTCTCCGGCGTGGCGATAAACCCGGCCCCCGCCGCCACCGCCTCGCGCAGCAGCGTCTCCAGCGCCGCGATATTGGCGGCGATGTTGTCTCCGCTGGTCATCTGAATGGCGGCGAGTTTCATAGTTCCCATGTGAAAAACCTATCACTCCCGAATTGTCTTGGCGAGGCTCAAAACACGCACCTCGCGTACACCGGCTTTGCGCAACGCCTTGCAGCAGGCGGTGATGGTAGCACCGGTCGTCACCACATCATCCACCAGCAACACCGTTTTGCCTTTGAGCTGAGATCGCGCCGCGAGTGGCACCGCGAAGGCACGCCGCACATTCCTGAGCCGCGTTTTACGGTCGAGCCGCATCTGCGGCGGGGTGTAGCGCACCCGCAGCAACACATTGGGCACGCACGGAATGCCGGTGCGTGCCGATAGCCGATACGCCAGCAGCGCCGATTGGTTGAAGCGCCGCTTCAGCAGCCGTCGCCAATGCAGCGGCACGGGAATCAGCAGCTCAGCCCCCGCCAGCACATCCACCCCCGCTTGCTGCATCAGGGTGACATAGCGATCCAGATTCGCCCATTGGTCGTGAAACTTCAGCGCCCGAATCAGCGGCGCACTGGTGGCGTCATAGGCAAGCGCCGCACGCGCCATCGCATAAACCGGCGGATGCGCAAGGCATTCGGGGCATTCCATTTCGGCCTCGACCGTGAAGGCAAACGGGGTGCCGCAGCGCGTGCAAAGCGGCGGGTGAATCTGGCGCAACTTCGCATAGCACGCGGCGCAAAAATTGCCCTGCGCCGCCACATACGCCCGGCAAGAAGGGCAGCGCGGCGGGAACAGCACATCCAGCCCCATCTGCAGCAACCCAAGCAGGGATTCCTTGACATTTGCGCGCGTCGCCATCACCTCCACTCCATGACACCTATACTGTTCGATCGCACCCGGATGCGCAAGCGCCTTGCGCGCGCGGGCCTCACCCGCATTGCGCAGGATTGGCTCGGGCGCGAAGCCGCCTCGCGCGCGGAGGAAACCTTCACCTACCTCACCCGCTTCTTCCCCCGCGTGCTGGTGATGGGCGACGCACCGTTCACCCCCCCCGCCAATTGCGGCACCGTGATTCGGGCGAGCGCGATAGCCTCCCCCGGCACCGCACTGGTGATGGATGAAGAGTCGCCCCCCTTCGCCGAGGCGAGCTTCGATGCAGTGATCTGCCTGATGGGCCTGCACTGGGTGAACGAGCTGCCCCGCTGCCTCGCCCACATGCACCGGCTGCTGACACCGGATGGCCTGTTCCTCGCCATCTTCCCCGGTGGTGAAAGCCTACGCGAGCTGCGCCAGGTATTCGCCGAAGTGGAAACCGCGCGCTTCGGTGGCGTGTTCCCTCGTATCCCGCCCTTTCTCGATGTGCGCGACGGCGGCGCGCTGCTGCAACGCGCGGGCTTTGCGCTTCCCGTCGCCGACCGCGAAACCCTCACCATCAGCTATGCGGATTTTTACGCGCTCGCGGCGGATATCCGCGCGGTAGGCGAGGTGAATATGCTGCGCGCTCAGGCGCGTCACCCCGCCTCGCGCGGGTTCTTCGATGCGGTCGCCGGGCGCTACGCCGCCACGCATCATGATGCTGAAGGCCGCATCCCGGCCACGCTTGAACTCATCACCTTAAGTGGCTGGAAACCGGCAGCCAGCCAGCAAGCCCCCGCACGTCGCGGCAGTGGGCAAGTGTCGCTGGTGGATGTGCTGGGGCCGAAAGCCTGAGGGAAGAATCGGCAGAGAATCCCCAGATTCCAGAGCCGTCATCCTGCGGCTTGACCGCAGGATCTCAGACCCAAAACATAAGTTTTTACGTTGATTACCTCAGATCCTGCGGTCAAGCCGCAGGATGACGGCTCTGGAAACCGAGCTTATATTCGTAAGCAAAATTACGTATCCTAGAACGCTTGCTCTACCGCCTTAAATCGCCCCGTGGCAATGCTTGAACTTCTTGCCCGAACCACAGGGGCACGGGTCGTTACGGCCCACGGCTTGCCCAGCGGCGTCGCGCGCG